>NZ_WBKO01000003.1 GCF_032842345.1 Methanoculleus caldifontis
CAATCGCGGGTTGGTTCTGACGTTGGCATTGGCAATGCGGAAATTTGTTCAGTAACCGCTAATTCCTCCCAAGTTTATCAGTAGTGTGCATACTTCAAATTCTGGTTGATCCTGCCAGAGGTCACTGCTATCGGGGTTCGATTAAGCCATGCGAGTCGAGAGGGTTCGGCCCTCGGCGTACTGCTCAGTAACACGTGGATAACCTGCCCTAAGGAAGGGGATACCCCCGGGAAACTGGGGATAATACCCTATAGGTTACCGATGCTGGAATGCTCGGTAACCGAAAGTTCAGGCGCCTTAGGATGGATCTGCGGCCGATTAGGTTGTTGTCGGGGTAATGGCCCAACAAGCCGATAATCGGTACGGGTTGTGGGAGCAAGAGCCCGGAGTTGGATTCTGAGACACGAATCCAGGCCCTACGGGGCGCAGCAGGCGCGAAAACTTTACAATGCGGGCAACCGTGATAAGGGAACCTCGAGTGCCTGTATATGCAGGCTGTCCAGGTGTCTAAAACACACCTGAAGAAAGGGCCGGGCAAGACCGGTGCCAGCCGCCGCGGTAATACCGGCGGCTCGAGTGGTGGCCACTTTTATTGGGCTTAAAGCGTTCGTAGCTGGGTCGTTAAGTCTCTTGGGAAATCCGGCAGCTTAACTGTCGGGCGTCTAAGAGATACTGGCGATCTTGGAACCGGGAGAGGTGAGGGGTACTTCAGGGGTAGGAGTGAAATCCTGTAATCCTTGAGGGACCACCTGTGGCGAAGGCGCCTCACCAGAACGGCTTCGACAGTGAGGGACGAAAGCTGGGGGAGCAAACCGGATTAGATACCCGGGTAGTCCCAGCCGTAAACGATGTGCGTTAGGTGTATCGATGACCACGAGTCATCGAGGTGCCGAAGGGAAACCGTGAAACGTACCGCCTGGGAAGTACGGTCGCAAGGCTGAAACTTAAAGGAATTGGCGGGGGAGCACCACAACAGGTGGAGCCTGCGGTTTAATTGGACTCAACGCCGGGAAGCTCACCGGATAAGACAGCTGAATGATTGCCGGGCTGAAGACTCTGCATGACTAGCTGAGAGGAGGTGCATGGCCGTCGTCAGTTCGTACTGTGAAGCATCCTGTTAAGTCAGGCAACGAGCGAGACCCACGCCAACAGTTGCCAGCATGATCTCCGGATCGATGGGGACACTGTTGGGACCGCCTCTGCTAAAGAGGAGGAAGGAATGGGCAACGGTAGGTCAGCATGCCCCGAATTATCCGGGCTACACGCGGGCTACAATGGGCAGGACAATGGGTATCGACACCGAAAGGTGAAGGCAATCTCCTAAACCTGTCCGTAGTTCGGATTGCGGGCTGTAACTCGCCCTCATGAAGCTGGAATCTGTAGTAATCGCGTTTCAAAATAGCGCGGTGAATGTGTCCCTGCTCCTTGCACACACCGCCCGTCAAACCACCCGAGTGGGGTTTGGATGAGGCTGCGGTTGTTGCCGCAGTCGAATCTAGGTTCCGCAAGGGGGGTTAAGTCGTAACAAGGTAGCCGTAGGGGAATCTGCGGCTGGATCACCTCCTAAAGAAATTCGCTTGGGAACTATGCGGTTGCTGGACAAACTGTAAAATTGCCGATGCCAACACGGAAACTCGGGCTCATAGCTCAGTTGGAAGAGCGCCGCCTTTGCGAGGCGGAGGCCGGGGGTTCAAATCCCCCTGAGTCCACTCGGCAGGACATTACAGTCCTGCCTTCCATGCACCCGGAGATGCAAGTCACCGGGGAAGGGCTGAAGGTCTTTGACCTGACGAGGCTGTGTATAGGTGCGTACTCTGGACGTTAAATGAGTTCAGCGGAGTGGCGATATGCCTGTCAGTGGATGGCTCGGTTCGAGTGCCGAAGAAGGGCGTGCCAAGCTGCGATAAGCTCCGGGAAGACGCATGGAGTCTGTGATCCGGAGATCCCCGAATAGGACTTCCCAACACTTCGGTGTTGATCCGTAAGGATCGGGAACCCCCCGAATTGAAACATCTTAGTAGGGGGAGGAAAAGAAATCAACCGAGATGTCGTTAGTAGAGGCGATCGAACCCGACAGAGTTCAAACTGAATCCCCTCACGGGGAGATGTGGTGTCGTAAGCCTACCGTCCGGATGCCAACGCGAAGTGGAAATCCTCTGGAACGAGGTGCCAAAGAGGGTGATAGCCCCGTACGCGTATGTCGCGGCGTCCTGGTAGTGTCTTGAGTACCGCGGGTCGGCATTCTCGCGGGAATCCGGGGGTCATCAACCTCCAAAACTAAATACTACTCGAAACCGATAGCGCATTAGTAGCGTGAGCGAAGGCTGAAAAGTAACCCTAGCAAGGTGGTTAAAAGCGCCTGAAACTGATAGGTGATGGTGAGTTACGGCGTGAAAGGATCTGCTGCGTGAAGGAACCCGTCGCGAGGCGGTAGTACGGGCGCAGTTGCCGATGTCGTAACGTACGTTTTGAAGAACGGGCCAGAGAGTTTATTCTGCAGGCAAGGTTAACCTCAAAGGGGAGCCGAAGGGAAACCAACAGGTCCGTAGCCTTCGGGCATGGGACGGCGTATTAAACGTGCGTGGAGTCTGCAGGATAAGACCCGAAGCCTAGCGATCTATGCGTGGGCAGGTTGAAGCGTGCCGAAAGGCGCGTGGAGGACCGCAAGCGGTATTGATATGCAAATCATTCGTGTGACCTGCGTATAGGAGTGAAAGATTAATCGAGCTGGGCATCCGCTGGTTCCTCTCGAAACATGCCGTAGCATGACCTGGCCAGAGGTAGACGGTGAGGTAGAGCACTGATTGGGGGAGCTGGGGGAGAAATCCCTCACCCCCCTGTCAAACTCCAAATTCCCCGTCGCCGAAGAAGGCTGGTAGTCCGGATTACGGGGTAAGCTTGTAATCCGTAAGGGAGACAACCCAGACCGTGGTTAATGTCCCTCAATGTAGGCTCAGTGTCAACACTGAAAGGCGTCCCAGGCCAAAGACAACTGGAAGGTGAGCTCAGAAGCAGCTATCCTTTAAAAAGTGCGTAACAGCTTACCAGTCGAGGTTTGGGGCACTGAAAATGGACGGGGCTTAAGCCTACTACAGATACCACGGACCACGCGCAAGCGTGATGGCGTAGAGAGGCGTACTGCTTGGGTCGAAGCAGGGGTGTAAGCTCCTGTGGACCGGGTAGTAATGAGAATTCTGGCATTAGTAGAAGCAAAGTTAGGTGAGAATCCTAACCGCCGGAGGGGCTAGGTTTCCTCGGCAATGTTCGTCAGCCGAGGGTTAGTCGGTCCTAAGATGTGTCGTAACTCGAACACGTCAACAGGGAAACAGGTTAATATTCCTGTACCATACGTCTGTAGCGGTTTACCGCCCTGACGCTTCGGGATATGCCGGGCAGGGTCGTCGCCCTGTCCAAGCGTGCAACCTCATGGAGTACCGCCATGGTGAGAAGTGAGGGAAAGCGTGACGGAGCAATCCGGCAAATTCCTGGAGCCCGTGAAAAGGGAGACGTATGTCCGTACCGAGATCTGACACAGGTGCCCCTAGCTGAAGAGGCTAAGGCGTGTCGGTTTAATCGTGTTAAGGGAACTCGGCAAAATGGCCCCGTAACTTTGGGAGAAGGGGTGCCTGCCTGGTGATCAGGCAGGTCGCAGTGACCAGGGGACTCTGACTGTCTAATAACAACATAGGTGACTGCAACTCGGTAACGATTCGTATAGTCACTGATTCCTGCCCAGTGCGAGTATCTGAACACCGGGTTCAACCGGACGAAGGACTCGTAAACGGCGGGGGTAACTATGACCCTCTTAAGGTAGCGTAGTACCTTGTCGCTTAATTGGCGACTTGCATGAATGGATTAACGAGAGTCCTACTGTCCCTAACACGAAACCGTTGAACATTTTGTCCTAGTGCAGAGACTAGGGACTCCAGATGGGAAGTGAAGACCCCGTGGAGCTTTACTGCAGCCTGTCGCTGTATTACGGTATTCCTTGCGCAGCGTAGATGGGAGGCGTCGATCCATCCCTTCCGGGGGGTGGGGAGCCAACAATGAGACACCATCCTAGGTTTACTGTAATACTCACTCTCGAAAGAGAGGACACCGGTAGGTAGGCAGTTTGGGTGGGGCGCCACACCCTCGAAAAAATATCAAGGGTGCCCTAAGGTCAACTCATGTGAGTCAGAAACTCACAGGAGAGTGTCAAGAGCATAAGTTGGCCTGACGCGATTCCGCATAGCAAGGAATCGCGAGAGGAAACTCGGGTCTAACGAACCAATGAGCCTTATTGATGAGGGCCATTGACGACAGAAAAGCTACCCCGGGGATAACAGAGTCGTCGCCGGCAAGAGCACATATCGACCCGGCGGCTTGCTACCTCGATGTCGGTTCTTTCCATCCTGGCCGTGCAGCAGCGGCCAAGGGTGAGGTTGTTCGCCTATTAAAGGGGATCGTGAGCTGGGTTTAGACCGTCGTGAGACAGGTCGGTTACTATCTATCTGGAGTGTCAGGAGTCTGAGGGTAAGACGGAAATAGTACGAGAGGAACTTTCCGTCGTCGCCTCTGGTCGATCGGTTGTCCGACAGGGCAATGCCGAGCAGCTACGCGATAAGGGATAAAAGCTGAAAGCATCTAAGCTTGAAACCCGACCTAAAAAGAGACTCCGCTGAGGACACGGGTATAAGACCCGTTTGATAGGCTTGGGATGTAAGCACGAAGGCAACGACGTGTTCAGTCCGCAAGTACTAACGTCCGATGCCTTCCGCTGAACTCAGACGAAATCCGGAGTACGCACCAACCACACAGCCCACTACTGGTAATAGCGGCCATAGCAGAGGGGAAACACCTGGACCCATTCCGAACCCAGCAGTTAAGCCCTCTCACGTGACGTGTGGTACTGAGGTACGCGAGTCCTCGGGAAGCTCGACTCGCTGCTATTACCTCCTTTCCATTGGAACGCTGTTCTTCTATTGACCTACCCTGGTTAAGGTGGGTAATCCTTAAATACCTGGGTAGCAAACATATAGGAGGCAATATCCCTTGCCAAGGTGGCGGAGCGGCCACGCGGTTGACTGCAGATCAACTACACCCCGGTTCAAGTCCGGGCCTTGGCTTTTGTCCGGGTGCGTAAGCAGCCGGGCAAGGAGAGAACCCATCAGGGTTTTCGACTTCGGCTGGCATCCATCAGGGTGTTCAGCACATGGTAATAGCGGCCATAGCAGAGGGGAAACACCTGGACCCATTCCGAACCCAGCAGTTAAGCCCTCTCACGTGACGTGTGGTACTGAGGTACGCGAGTCCTCGGGAAGCCCGACTCGCTGCTATTACCTCCTTTCCAAGACATCTACTGCTCTTCTCTGACTCTTTCACCAGGAGTCTCGACTATCCTGTTCCCGGTATCTTCAAGAACCGTCTCTTCTCCGGAACATGGTTTACTGCCGCGATGCGGCCTGGCAAAATACAAGGAAAGGGGGTCCGGAGGATCGCACTTCGCTCCTGCCCCTCACGGCTACACTGTCACATAACGCGCTGCTTTCTCTTTCTCCTCCTGGAAGATCTCGCTGAGTTCAAAAAGGACGCCCGCATCGATATGCCGCTCCGCCAGGACGAAGACGTCGGTCTCCTCCGTGGCGAAGTGCTCCTCGACCTCTCTCCTCAGGTTGACGAGCGCCGGCATCCAGTCCGCATCCCTGAGCGGGATCCGCTCGAACCGGGCAAGCGTATCGCGGACCCGCGCATGCTCGTCGAGCGATCGCCGGATCTCCTCCGGCACCGTGTCGCGGAGGTATGCATAGAGCGTGACCTCCTCCGCGTAGATATGGCCCGGCAACTCGCGCCGGAGCGTGATGCACCGCACGTCCCGCGCCTCGGGGCTGCTCTCGAGTTCGTCGAAGAGGCCCCTGATCAACTCGTGATCTTCACGTATCAACTCAAGAATCTGTGGCATCTGTCTACCTCCATCCGGACGAGCAATGGAGGGTGTGCCACTTAACCGTTTCGCCGGCAGATTCGGCGGGTTCCCGCCCGAAAAAATGGGGGCGCCGGTGCCTGTACACCCCGCCCCTTATCCCTGCTTCAGCGCGCCGCCATCGGCATTGCGCTCTTCTTCGACTCCTCGTACTTGCTTCCGATGCTTGAGAGCTCGTCGCTGCTCATCTCCTGTTGCATCTGCGGGAAGATGTGCTCCTCCTCCTCGCTGATGTGGTGCTCCACGTTCTCATGGATCACCTTGATCTTCGCAACCCAGACGTCCTCTTCGGAGGTCGACGCGCTGTCGAGCTGGGAGAGGAGCGACTTGACCGCGTTGTGCTCCTCGATCGCCTCAAGGGCCATGTCCCGCATCCCCGAATCCATGAGTTTCGGGTATACGGCCTGCTCTTCCCCGATCATGTGCGGCATGAGGTTCTCCTTTAAGGAGTTGTACTTCTGCTCGCGGTTGCTCGTGCCCTTGCTCGAGAGTTCCGAGAGCTGCGAGAGCACCATCTTGTGCTCCTGCTTCAGGATATCGATAACATTCTGCGCCATCCGATCACTCCCCCCTTAATGGCAGGGGAGCCATCATGGGCAGGTCCGGTATATATGAATTATCCCGGCCCCGGACGCCAGCCCCTCCGCCCCCTTCACGCTCCCCCGATCGCCTGCCGGATACCATAAATGCTCCGGGTGCCTAGATACCCGTATGCCGGAAGAGGGATCGGATGCCCCGGGCCGGGGAGGGAGACTCCGGCGCGAGCTCGGCCTGCCCGCCGTCACCCTGTCGGGGGTGGGGATCATTCTCGGGGCCGGGATCTACGCCCTGCTCGGCCAGGCCGCCGGAATGGCCGGGAACGCCGTCTGGCTGACCTTCGCCGTCGCCGCCGTCATCGCCGCGTTCAGTGCCCTGAGTTATGCGGAACTCTCGTCGATGTACCCCCGGGCGGGCGCCGAGTTCGAGTACGTCTTCCATGCGTTCGGGGAGAGACTTGCGTTCGTCGTCGGGTGGCTGATCGTCTTCTCCGGCATCCTCGGGGCCGCGACCGTCTCGCTCGGCTTTGCCGGCTACTTCTCCGACTTCACCGGCTTCTCCCTCATCCCTTCCGCCATCCTCCTCCTCGCCTTCCTCGCCGGTATCCTCCTCTACGGCATCAAAGAGACCGCCCGGGCCGCGATCGCCATGACGCTCATCGAGGTCGGGGGGATCGTCATGGTCATCCTGATCGGCCTCCCCTACCTCGGCCGGGTGGACTACTTCGAGATGCCCTTCGGGGTCTCCGGCCTTCTGCAGGCGTCCGCCCTCGTCTTCTTCGCCTACATGGGGTTTGAGGAGATGGTCAAACTCTCGGAGGAGACCCGCGAGCCGGAGAAGATCATCCCGCTCGCCCTGATCATCGCGCTCGCCGTCTCCATCTTCCTCTACGTCCTGGTCTCGCTTGCCGCCGTCTCGGTCGTCGGCTGGGAGCAGCTCGCCGCCTCCCGCGCACCGTTCGCCGAGGTCGCTTCCGTCGCCTTCGGCCCCGCGGCGTTCACCATCATCTCCGTCATCGCCCTCTTCGCCACCGCAAACACCGCCCTCCTGATGATGATGGCCTCTTCGCGGATCCTCTACGGCATGGCCTCCTCTACCGCGCTCCCGCCGGCCCTCGCCCGGGTGCATCCGCGAACCCGGACGCCCTGGGTGGCGATCGTCGTCGTCGTCCTCGCCTCCATGGCGTTCCTCTTCGCCGGCGAGATCGACTTCGTCGCGAACGTCACCAACTTCACGCTCTTTGTGACGTTCGTCGTCATCAACGCCTCCGTCATCCTGCTCCGTTACCGGGCCCCCGATCTCGTGCGGCCCTTCCGGATCCCGGGAGCCGTCGGGACGCTGCCGCTCGTCCCGGTCCTCGGCGTGGTCTCAAGCCTCTTCCTTCTCGCCCAGCTGGACGCCCTGGTGCTCCTGGTCGGCGGGGTCCTGGTCGTCGTCGGGACCGGGATTGCGCTCGCCGGGCACCGCGGGCTCCGTGGTACGCAATAGTCTATATTGTTGATATATATGAATTGATTATCATTCGGGAATCTCTATACTTGATCTCTCTCACCCATATGTATGAGAGACAACTCTTCTGCCCGGCGCGGCGGAGCGCTCCTCGCGATTCTTGCGCTCCTCGCCGTCGCCGTCATGCTCACTGCCGGATGCACGACAGGTACCGACGATGGAACGCCCGCTCCCGGGAACGGGCTCTCCGGGACCCTCGCGGTCACCGGCTCGACGACCGTCCTCCCGATCGCCCAGCTGACCGCCGAGGCCTTTATGGCCGAAAACTCCGGCGCGGATATCCAGGTCAGCGGCGGCGGGTCCAGCGTCGGCATCCAGGCCGTCGGCGAAGGCACCGCGAGTATCGGCATGGCCTCCCGCGACCTGAAGGACGTCGAGAGAGAGAAATACCCCGAACTCGTCAGTCACGCGATAGCCATCGACGGGATCGCGCTCATCGTCAACCCGAAAAACGCCGTCGACAGCCTGACACCGGACCAGATCCGGGGCATCTACAACGGCACCTACACCGACTGGAACCAGGTCGGCGGAGCGAGCGGTCAGATCGTCGTCGTCGGCCGTGATAGCGCATCGGGGACCCGCGAGTACTTCCACGAAGCCGTGATGCAGAAGGAGGACTTCGTCAGGACCCAGCTCGAGAAGAACTCGAACGGCGCCGTGGCCCAGACCATCTCGCAGACGCCGGGGGCCATCGGCTACGTCGGGCTCGGCTATCTCGAGGGGAACGTGAAAGGCATCTCCGTTACCGTGAACGGAAACGCCGTCCCGCCCACGCTCGAGACCGTGAAGGCCGGGACGTACCCGATCTCGCGCGAGGTCTTCATGTTCACGAAGGGCGAGGCGTCCGATCTCGCGAAGGCGTACATCGAGTTCATCCTCAGCCCCGACGGTCAGGCGATCGTCGAGGAAGAGGGCTTTGTCCGGGTCGATTAAACTCCCCGGAGCCTTTTTTCAGTTCCCTTTCGACTCTTTTGCCTGGTAGCGTTCGGTCGTGCCGACCGCTTCCAGTCTTCCGTCCGCCGAGAGGACCGAGACAGCGCCGTGGCCGCCCGCGACCAGGCACCGGCGGCCGCGCGGGGCGAGCTCTCCGTCTATCTCCCTGACCAGTTCGAGCAGCGCCCTGCGCTCCTGCCGCGCCCGCTCGCTGTCGACGTTGACCGACGTCACCAGGAAGTCCGCGAGCGAGTTGTAGCGTTTCCGGTCGTCGTCGAGGCTCCCGAAGTTGATCAGCGTATCAGCGGTGAAGATGATCCCGTGGTCGGGGCAGAAGAAGTAGACCTGGCCGTGCATGTGCCCGCCGAGCGACTCGAGCACCTCGAACTCGAGGTCGTGGACCCGGAATCGCGCGAGGATGGGGAAGATCGAGCGCATGCCGAGGTGCTCCCCCGAAAAGAGCGTCGGACTCCCCGGCGGGTTGAAACGCGAGAAGAGGTTGATGATCGTCGTGTAGACCTCTTCGAGGATCGAGGACTCGCTGCGCGAACCGTATGCCCGGTTCGCCTGTCGGATGATCTCAAGCGAGCCCGGGTGCATGAACGTCTCCGCGTCGAAGAACCCGCCCGCCCCGCAGTGGTCCGCGTCGGCGTGGGTGAGGTAGACCCGCCGGATCCGCTTGAGGTCGCCGAGGCCGTAGTGCTGGAACATCCGCACGGCGTCCTCGTGGTAACTCCCATACCCCGTATCGATCATGACGGTCTCGTCCGGGGCTCTGAGCAGGAAGATGTTCCCCCCGCCCGGCATCTGGAAGCAGAAGACCTCGACGTCGTCGGTGAGCGGGATCCGCTGGACGTCCGCGTAGAACCGGTCTGTCGTGGTGTTTTTGAGCGTCCTCCCCGTGAGAAGGATGCACTCGAAGACCTCTTTTGGGTCCTGGCCGAGGCTGTTGAGCTCCTGGACGATATGGTTGACGTCCTGGAGGAGGGAGAGGAGGAAATCGTCCTCGGCCGTCCCGATCAACCCCCGCACCGTCTGGGCGAACCTGACGTAGAAGACGGTGTCGTCGAGTTTCTCGCCTGTCGTGTCGTACTCCAGGATCTCGAGGCGGTAGCGCGACTTGAGGCGGTCGAGCAGGCTCTCTACGATCGTGCTCTCTTCGACGTTTAAGCTGATGGTGAGTCTGTCGGGGTCGCACCGCCGGTCGTCGAAGTCGATGTAGGCGATGTTCGCCCCGGCTCCGGTGATGTAGGTGAGGAGTTCGAAGAGAGACCCGGGCTGGGGAGCTACGTATACGGAGAACTTGAGGAACCCGAGCGTGGGGAGCGACTCCTGGAGGTAGCCGATGGCGTGGAGGTCTTCCTTCATCCGCGCGTAGGTCGCGGGCGTCGCGGTCACCTCAAAAAAGACCGTGGCGGGATCGATCCTGCGGTCGAACTGGATGCGGTTGATGTTGCCTGAGTAGGACTTGATGATCTCGGCCGCGCGGTGCAGCGCGCCAGGCTTGTCGGGCATCCTGGCGACAAAGGAGTATTTATTCAACGGTTCACCTGATGATGCATCATCAATGGGGCGTCGTCCTATAAGCACCTTTTTGTGCGTATGTGAGGGCCGGAATGAGAAAATGAGGGGTTCCGGTGCCTGCCATGCGGATGGTTACGCCGGTGCAATCTTTCCGCGCACCGCCTGTGCCCAGGCGCGGACGGCCGACCAGTTGCGGTAGTCCCCCGTCTTTGCCCGGATGAGCTTGACGATCGTCCGGTCCGTGAAGGAGAGGCCGTCGGTCTCAATCTTCCCGCGGAAGAGGCCGACATCTGCCGGCTTTACGAGCATCCTCACCTGGTCCATCGAGGCCTCCGCTTTCCTGAGGTATTCGGGTTTATCTTCTTCTATCGTGAGCCCCGCGGCGAAGTAGGCGACCGGCATCTCGCGCAGGCGCTGCTGGTTTCGCTCGATGAAGACCTGCGATTCCGGGAGCCACTTCCCCATGTAGATCGGGCTCCCGATGACCGCTGCGCGGTAGGGGGAGAGGTCGTCGACCTCGGTGACCGGCCGGACGTCGACCGCATCGCCGGCCTTCCTGAGTTCATCGCCGATCGCCTCCGCCACCTCTGCGGTCGAGCCGTAGCGGGTCGCATACGCAACAAGAATCCTGTCTGGCATACGGGAGTAATCTCTCGCGCAACCGGCCTTAAACATTACCGGAGAGTACGGGTTATGTTCTTATGGGTTGGCCTCCCCTAAGGGTCCGATGGCGACCAGAGATGACGGTGCCGGAGCATGGTACCACAGAGGGCAGGTCTGCTGCACCAACAGAAAACTCGACGAAGCGCTTGCCTGCTACGATAAGGCGCTTGAACTCTCTCCCGACAACCCTCTCCTCTGGAGGCGGAAGGGTTTTGCTCTCATCAAGGCCGGCCGTTACGCCGAGGCGACCGTCTGCTTCGACCGGGCGCTCGCCATCGACCCGGACGACGCGACGGCCTGGCAGCGGAGAGGGTATGCTCTCGCCTGCATGGGGAGAAAGGAGGGCGCCGTCGCCTGTTTCGATCAGGCGCTCGCCCGGGACCCGGAGCATATCCTCGCCTGGCAGAGCCGGGGATGGCTGCTCGGGACCCTCTGCCGCTACGACGAGGCGGCGGCCTGCTACGAGACGGTCCTCCGGATCGATCCCGACCGCGGGTCGGCTGCCTGGCACCGGGAGCGGATGCGGGAACGGCGGGATCTTGCGGCGCTCGCTTCCGAGGTCCGCGAGGCCGAGCGGTTCATGGAAGTGCCGGCCTGTATCCGCGAGGTCGTCCGTGAGCGGGACTACGGGAACGCCGAACTCGCGCGCGCGGTGCTCAGGGAGATGGTCGGGCAGGCGGAGAGGCCGGCGGTCCAGCACCGGTGAGCCCGAACTCTCTTTTTGGGCGGTATTCCTTTACGTGAAGGTGTGAAGGGAAGGCTGCGGCTATCGCCGGATTCCTTCGCGGCTTCGCGCCTTCACGTGGGATAGTTTACAGGGATAGTCGCAATGCCTGACGCGAAGCCGCGACAGAGATTACTCCGCCCGCAGCGCCTCGATCGGGTCGAGGTTCGAGGCCCGCCACGCCGGGTAGACCCCGGTGACGATGCAGATCGCGGCACCGACGGCCATCGCCATCGGGACGTAACCGATGCTCGACGGCGCGAAGAAGTACTCCGCTGTGCCGACCATGCCGAGCACGACGATGTAGCCGATGACGATGCTCGCGACGGCGCCGATGGTCGCCCCGACGAGGCCGAGGATCCCGGCCTCGTAGATGAACATCCGGAGGATCTCTGTCCGCTGCGTCCCGATGGACCGGAGGATCCCGATCTCCCGGACCCGTTCGTTCACCGACATCATCATCACGTTGAAGATCGAGACCGCGGCGACGAGGAGGGAGATTCCCGCGATCGCCATCACGAACGTCGTCATCGTCGAGACCGTCGCGGTGATGCTCTCCATCATGCGGCTGCTGTCCTGGACGGTGACGGTATCCTCCTTCTTGTTGAGTTCGCTCTCGATCGCCGCCTTGACCGTGGCGATGTTGTTTAAGTCGTTCACGACGACGTTAACCTGGTTGAACTCCCCTTCGCCGCCGTAGATGCCGGTGAAGAGCTTATCCGTGCCGATGATCGCCATATCCGTGGAGAGGTCCATCGACATCCCCCGCTCCTCGAGGATCCCGACGACCCGGACGGTCGTGGTCGACCCTTTGTCGGGGTCGCCGATATCGATCTTGCTCCCTATCTTGAGGCCGCGCCGCTCGGCGAGCGTCGGCCCGACGACCACCGAGGTCGTGCTTTTCGGGTACTCTCCCGTCTCGACGGTGAGGATCTTGCGGATGATCTCCGCATCGAGGCCGTAGATCGTCGCCCTCCCGGTCTCCGACCCGATCTCGATCCTGTCGGACTCGGACCTTACGGTGTAGGCGGTCCCGTACTTCGCGACGATCCGCTCGATAGTCCGGAACTGGTCGCGGGTGATCGTGTCGTCGTCGGAGGAAGAACCGCCACCTCCGCCGCCGGGCCCCATCATCATCCCGCCTCCGCCCCCGGTGTAGGGGGTGACGGTGAGCTTGTTTGCCATGTCGGAGAGCTGTTCCGTGACCGAGAGCGTCATGTTCGCCCCCATCATCCCGATCGAGGCGATGGCGACGACGCCGATGACGATCCCGAGGGCGGCAAGGACCGACCGGAGGAGGTGAAGCCGGACACTCCTCATCGAGAGCGCGAGGACGATGTCGTTCCCGATCATGCCACCCTCCCGTCCCGTATCGTGATCGTCCGGTCCGCGTATCCGGCGGTCTCCGGGTTGTGGGTCACCATCACGAGCGTCCGGCCCCGGCTATGCAGGTCTGCGAGGATCTCCATGATCTGCAGGCTCGTCTGCGAGTCCAGGTTCCCGGTCGGCTCGTCGCAGAGGAGGATCGCCGGGTCGTTGACGAGCGCCCGGGCGATCGCGACCCGTTGCTGCTGGCCGCCGGAGAGTTCGTTCGGCTTGTGGGTCGAGAGGGTTTCGTCGATCCCGACGAGGGCGAGGAGGTCCTGCACCCTCCCGGTGTCGTCGTTCCTCCTGTGCTTCATGATGTAGGGATATTCGACGTTCTCGTAGCCGGAGAGGAGCGGGATGAGGTTGAACTTCTGGAAGATGTAGCCGATGGACGTGAGCCGGAGGCTGGTCAGCTCCCGGTCGTCCATCTCCCGGATGTTCTTCCCGGCGAGGAGGAGGTCGCCCGAGGTGGGGCGGTCGAGGCACCCGATCTGGTTGAGGAGGGTCGACTTGCCTGACCCCGACGGTCCCATGATGGCGACGAACTCCCCCTCCTCGATGGTGAGGGAGATCCCGGCGAGGGCCGTGACGTCTCCCGAACGGAGGGGATATACTTTGGTGACGTCGTTGAGTTCGATGACCGGACTGCTCATGCATCTTCCTCCCGGGCTACTTCCGCATCCGGTTGCGGATCTGTCCGAGATACCCCTTCCGCCATGCGACGACGACGGCCACGCCGCCGACGATCACGAGGAATATCTCAAGGAGGGGTATCTGAGAGAATCCGCCGCCGAACGAGCCGAACATGCCCATGCCGCCTCTCGCATTCTGGGGGCCGCCGGTGCCGCTGATGCGGGTCTGGCCCTGACCACCCGCGGCCTCCGGCGCCTGTCCCGCCGAGGCGAGGGAGACGGTCACGGTCTCCGTGAAGGTCTTCCCGTCCGCATCGCGGTACTGGACGACGAGCGGGATAGAAGATGTGCCCTGCGCGGTGCACGTGACCTCGAAACTCGCGAAGTCGTCGGGCTCCAGCCCGCCGACGACGTAGACCGGGTAGGGGTCCGTCGGAGTCGCCGGGCCGTCGACGGTGACCTTGACCGAGTAGGCGTCTTTGAGGCCGGCGTTGGTCACGTCTCCGGTCAGCGTGATCGCCCCGCCGCTCTGCGAGACCCCGATGTTGTTGACTACCATGTCGGGCTCGACCGCCCGCTCGCCGATCTCGACCGGGACGGCCAGGGTGGTGTGGTGCTCGTTGATCCCGTTCCGGTATGAGATGTCGAAGGTGAGTTCGGTCGATTGCGAAGCCGTGACCTCGAACGACGCGGTCTTCTCCTCGTCCGGTGCGAGGGCGCCGAGGAAGACGGCGGTCCGGGTACTCTTGACACCTTCGCCCGACGGGGTGATGGTGACGCCGTTTACGCTGCTCTCACGGGGGTTCCCGACGGAGAGGACGATGGTGTCCTTGCTGTTTGCCGGGTAGGTCTCCGGGGCGCTGACGACGGAGACCCGGATCCCCGTGCTCTCGACCGTCACCGGAACGGAGTAGCGGATGCTCCCGCTGTCTCTGAGGTCCAGGTAGAAGACCGGGTAGTAGATGCCGTCCTGGGTGCTGGCCTTCACGGTGAACGTGAACGACATCGTGTTGCCGGGGCCGATGGTGCCGACCGAGTTGTAGGTTTTGTCGTTGACGACGGCGATACCGTCGGAATAGAGTGCCGCCCTGCTGATGGCGACGCCGCTCGACCCGGTGTTCTTGATCTCGACCGTCACCGTACCGGTGTCGCCGCGCATGAGCGTGCCGGGGTTGACGGTGATCCCGGTGATCGCGATCTGCGCCTCCGCCGTCGTCGTCGTCTCCGCCGCGCTGGCGGCGCCCACGGTTGCCGAGAGGAGGAGGATCAGGATGCAGAGGTGCGGTTTCATCGGTTCTGCCTCCGGCGCATCGGCCCGCCGGACCCTGTCGGGAGGAGCTGCGGTGCCTGTACAGGCACACGGCACCTGTGCTGTTCGGGTATTGTTCTTGCGGTTGTCATGGTCTTTCACGTACCCTTGATCTTATGCCGCGCCCCTCCTGCGATATCGGTGAAGGGCTGGCTGGCATGTAATGTATTGTTTACATATTGTTATATATTTTTTACTTTGCGTCGATGACTGCAGCACACAACCGGTACCTCCGGGATGGCTCCCACGTGCCGCGCGAAAAACAGAACGGCCTTCCATGGCTATACCAATCACCCTCTAAAAGAGGAGAAGGAGGGATGCAGGGGGGGTGTTTCATGAGTATCGGGTGATCTGCTCGGACGGGATGGGTCGCGCGGCATGCCCGGGTTCCAGGCGGGCATGCCGCCCATACTGCTGTCCGCTCCCTCTCTGCCCGTCACCGTCGGAGAAGCAGCGACGGGTCCCTCCTCTTCTGCTGCTTTCATTCCATCCGGGGATGCCTCCCCGTCGGTTCGGTTCGTAGTGGCGGTCCTCTGTGGGTGCGGGGCCGACTCGCTACGTTAAGTATGTTATACATTTTGTTATTAATAAATTACGAACAGGGCAGCGACAGGTCGTCGGCGGGGGGAGCAGAGAGGGGAGCAAAAGCGGTACGGCAGGAATACGATGCTCGGCTACCGGACCGGATAGCCCGACTACTTCGATCCTGCGGCGTTGTCGTAGGTGAAGACCTCCTCGATCGCGACGCCGAAGAACCGGGCGATCTTGAAGGCAAGTTCGAGCGAGGGGTCGTACTTTCCCTTCTCGATGGCGAGGATGGTCTGCCGGGTGACCCCGAGCTCGTTCGCGAGCCCTTCCTGGGTCAGGTCGTGCATCGCCCGGTAGACTTTAATCTTGTTCTTCATCTCTATCCCATTCTCCATACTTGCGGGCGTAGTACACCCTGAACCCGACATAGAGGAAGATCACCAGACAGAGGAGCACCAGCTGGCCGACGGCGAACCTGCCGAAGAGATTGAAGGGCAGAACGTCGGGCTCCGTCAGCCGCATCACCAGGTGCGTGGCGTTCGGATCCAGTGGATGAGGCGGCCGCAGGCCGAGCGGCCTTGAGAACGCAACGACCGCGCTCCCCAGGCTGAGCGCGAAGAAGGCCACCCAGGAGACCTCAAGCGTGCGAAGTGCCGCCTTCTGGGTTATCATCGCCGTCCGTTCATCCTCTATCGTCTCTTCGACTCTCTTTCGTGCCATGTAGATAAGGAGGATGCCGAGGACGAACGCGACCTGGATCAGGAGCGGCTTCTCAAGCTCCACCGAGAGCCAGAAGATCCCGACCTCGATGAGCGCAACGATGCCGGCAAGAAGATAGAACGAGTTTCGTTTCATGTGCAGCCGTTGTACAGGATCTTGTGCATTGTGTTATTAATGCGTAACCCCGGACGGAGGCGGCGATGAAGCTCGCGGCGGAGCCGGGACCAGAAATAGGGTGGGGATCTGTCTCACCGGTGCGCGAAGTAGGCGCTCACCCGGCCGCCGTCCGCCGAGTCGATCCGGGCAAACCCGATCCGCTCGAACTGGACGACGCGGTCCGCCTCGCCAGCGACCAGCGGTTCGCAGAGCCCGGAGAGATCCCCTTCCTGCCTGAGGATGGTGCAGGGGAGCCCCGTGCCCGCCGGCAGCCACTGGATGATCGGTGCCTTCTCGCGCCGGGCATCCTCAAGCGAGTCGCCGGCGTAAGAGACCTCCAGCACGTCCCCGACCTGCTCGAGCCGGATATTGTAGAGGTCCTTTAGCCGGACCATGCTCCGCCCCTCGATATCCGCCTTCGGGAGGAGGACCCTCCCCTCGGCGACCAGGGTGCGGACCCCGCGGGAGGGGTCGGCCGGGTGGAGGGCCGCGTGGGCCGAATGGAGCGGTGCGCCCGCCACCGTCACCTCGACCGGGTCGGGCACGAAGAAGTAGCGGTTCGCCTTCGGGTCGACGAGTTCCTTGTTCTTGGCATACAGGTTCTCCCAGGAGAACGAGATGTCGGTCTCCCCGATCCCGATATCGACCATGGCGTTCCGGACCGCCTCGGCCTCGATGCCCCGGCGCGCGATCGCCCGGAGCGTGCCGAGATGGACGTCGTCCCAGCCCGTATAAAGCCCGCTCTTGATCCCCTCGCGCATCCCCGAGGTCGAGAGGACGACGCCCGAGATCCCCATCCGCCCGTAGTGGCGGTAGACCGGCGGCTTCCAGCCGAAGTACTCAAAGATGTAACGCTGCCTTCCGGTGTTCGCGATATGATCCTTCCCGCGGATGACATGGGTGATCCCGAGCAGATGGTCGTCCACCGCGACCGAGAAGTTCATCAGCGGAAAGACCGTGGCGTCGACCCTCGGGTGGAGGGGCGCGTTCACGATCCGCATCGCCGAGTAGTCGCGCATCGCCGGGTCCGGGTGGGCGAGATCCGTCTTCACCCGGACGGTCACGTCGCCCTCGTAGAACCCGCCCTCAAGCATCCGCTGCCAGAGTTCCAGGTTCTCCTCCACCGTCTGCTCCCGGCAGGGGCACTCCTTCCCCTTGAGTTTGAGTTCGCGGAACCGCTCGGCGTCGCAGACGCAGACGTAGGCGCCGCCGATCTCGATCAGTTTCCTGCAGAGGTCGTAGTAGATATCGAGCCGGTCGCTCTGGTAGACGATATCGGTGATCCCGAGTCCGAGCCACTCGATATCCTCCCGCACCATCTCGTAGGCCTCGGGGTCGACCCTCTTTGGATCGGTATCCTCGATCCGGAGGACGTACCGGCCGCCGTAGCGCCTGACATAGTAATCGTTCAGGATGGAGGCGCGGGCGTGGCCGAGGTGCAGCGGCCCGCTCGGGTTCGGCGCAAACCGCATCACCACGCCGTTCTCGGCGCCCTCGAGAGCGGGGAGTTGCCGCACGTGCTCGTGCGTCTCGGAGAGTTCCGCGAGGAGTTCGGGGGCGATCGTCTCGAGACGGTTCTTCCTCTCCGCCTGGCTCATCGCCGCCACCTCCGCGATCGCCTTCCCTGCCAGGGGGCCGAGTTCCCGCGCCCGGCTCCGGAACTCGGGGTGCTTGCCGAGCACCGTGCCGATGACCGTCCCGCTTTTGGGGGCCGCATCGTGCTTCACGGCGTTCTGGAGGGCGTAGATGAGGAGCAGGTGCTCGAGATCGGCGTCCATGGTATCAGTAGCCCCGGGCGATGAAGTAGTCGGCGATCTCTCCAAGCAGACGCTTCTCCTCGGAGTCGGGAAGGATCGAGAGCGCCTCTTTGGCGATGGTGGCACGCTCGACGGCTTTTTCCCGGACGGTGTCGATGATGCCCGCGCCCTGCAACCGTGCGATGAGACCGTCGATCTCCTCGGCCGAGAGGCTCCGCCGGTAGGGAGCGAGGTCGATCCCTTTCTCGCGCGCGAGGATGGCGATCAGGGTCTGCTTCCCCTCCCGGATATCCGACGCCCGGTCCTTGCCGCTCTTCTCGGTGCTCGCGAGAAGGTCGATAAGGTCGTCCTGGATCTGGAAGGCGATACCGCTGTTCACGCCGAACTGGTAGAGGGCGTCTGCCTGGACCGGCGTTGCGCCCGCAAGCATCCCGCCGATGGCGGCGGATGCGCCGTAGAGCACACCGGTCTTCTTGCTGACCATCTCGAGATACTCCATCTCCGAGACGTCGTCCCGCTTCTCGAACGCCATATCCATGCTCTGCCCCTCGCAGATCTCGGCACATGTCCGTGCGAGCATCTTCGTCGCGTGGACCTTCGCGAGGTTGTCGGCCTCGGAGAGGCAGATGAACTCAAACGCCTTCGCGTAGAGGACATCGCCTGCAAGGATCGCGGTCGGCTCGTCCCAGACCGTGTGGACGGTCGGAACACCGCGCCGGGTGACGTCGCCGTCCATGATGTCGTCATGGATGAGGGTGAAGTTGTGGGTCAATTCCAGCGCGAGGGCCGCGGGGATCAGGTCGTCGGAGGAGCCTTTCCTCACCGCGTCCGCGGCGAGGATGACGACCACCGGGCGGAGCCTCTTGCCCCCTGCAAGCAGCAGGTGGGCGCTCGCCCGGAAGAGGTCGCCGTGGACATCTCCGAAGTAGCGGTTGATCACTTTGTCGATCCGATCGGCGTTCTTCTCCAGGTAGTCTTCAAGCGTCGTCATGCCGTCCTCTCTCTTACTTGATCAGCACCTTGTTCCCGTTCCTCACGACGTGGAGGTCGTTTCCGAGCGTGTACCCCATCTCCTCCGCGAACTTCGCGTACCCTCCGGTCATCCCGATGTCGCCGTGCGACGGGATGATGTGCTGGGGGTTCAAGAGGTGCAGGAACTCGTAGTGGTCCTCCCGGTAGGCGTGGCCCGAAACGTGCAGCTCGTCGAAGATCCGCACGCCCGCCATCTTGGCGCGTGCCTCGACCAGGTAGCGCTGCCCGTAGTTCATCGGGTTCGGGATCACCTTCGCTGAGAAGAGGATCTTGTCGCCCTTCTCCAGTTTGTAGGGGGTGTCGCCCATCACGATCCTCGTGAGGATCGCGCCCGACTCTCCCTGGTGGCCTGTGACGATCGGGAGGAACTTGTCCTTCCCGGTCTTCATGATCCGGCGCAGCGTCCGGTCCACGGTCCGGCGGTTGCCGAACATCGAGAGGGTCTCGGGGAACCCGACCAGCTTGAGCTGCTCGGCCGCGGAGCTGTAGCGCTCCATCGACCGGCCGAGCAGGACCGGTTTTCTGCCGATCTCGTGGGCGCACTCGGCGATGGCCTTGACACGGGAGATATGCGAGGAGAACGTCGAGACGAAGAGAGCGCTCTTGTCGTCCTCGTAACTCGTGATGGTGTCTCTGACGAGGTCCCGCGCGATCCGCTCGCTCGGGCACCGCCCGTTATCGGCGATATTGACGCTCTCGGTGATGAGGGCGATCACGCCCTCCTTCCCGATCTGGCGCAGCCGCGCGAAGTCCGGGGGAGCCCCGAGCACCGGCGTCCGGTCGAGCTTGAAGTCGTTTGCGTAGATGACTGCGCCCTCCGGGGTGTGCAGGACCGGGAAGACGGTGTCGATGATCGAGTGCTGGGCCTGCACGAACTCGAGCGTCAGGTGCGGGGAGATGGTGTAGCGCTGCCCGGCCTTCAGGGCGAAGAGCTTATTGTTCACCCCGAACTTCTGCTCCCCGGCGATCTGCTGCCGGATCAGCTCCGAGGTATAGGGCGTGCTGATGATGGGCGCATTGTAGCGGTGCGCAAGCTTCGGGATCGCACCGATATGGTCCAGGTGTCCGTGCGAACAGACGATCGCCTTGACACTCCCCTCTATTGCATTCATGATGGTGTCATCAGGAATGGCCTTCATCGCGATCAGGTCCAGGGAATGCATGTTCTCGATGTCAGCATCCTCGTGGATCATCACCTGGTCGAGACGCAGGCCCATATCAAAGATGACAATCTCTTTTCCGCAGCGGACGGCAGTCATATTTCTGCCGACTTCGTTATACCCGCCCACTGCTATGATCTCAATATCCATGTAGCCTCCTTGTTGGATGGTTTTTTGTTGTTAGTCGCTGGTCTCAATCATCTGCCGGGTCAATCCGGTGATATACGTCCGTGCGTGCGCGAGACTCCCGACCGTGCGGGATCCCGTCAGGAACATCGCGACCGCGAGTTCCCGGTGTATCGCCTCGACGGCTGCAAAGAGAGCGTCGTCGCTCTCCATGGCCGGTTTCAAGAGAGGGAGCGCCATGCCCCCCAGATCCGCCCCGAGCGCAACGGCTTTTGCGATATCGATCCCCGATCGCAGACCGCCCGTTGCGATGATCGGGCCGCCGGTCTTCCGTACCTCACAGAGGCTCACCACGGTCGGTATGCCCCAGGAGAGGAATGCTTCGCCGAGATCGGCAAGGTCGGAGTCGTTCGCCCGCAGGCATTCGATCTTTGCCCAGGACGTCCCTCCGTAGCCGCCGATATCAATGGCGCTTGCTCCTGCTCCCCAGATTGCCCTTGCAGTTCCGGCAGCTATGCCGGAGCCGGTTTCCTTCACGATGACCGGACGGGAGAACTCCTCACAGAGGCTCCGGAGCGCTTCAAGGCTCCCCTCCGCGTTGTGATCGCCCTCCGGCTGGATCGCTTCCTGAAGCGAATTGACATGGATGGCGATCGCCTGTGCGTCGATCATCTCGACGGCCCGTTCCGCCCACTCGATGCCGTGGTCGCGGAGCTGGATGATCCCCAGGTTGGCGCAGAGGAAGGCATGTGGCGCCTCCTCGCGCACGATGGTGAAACTCCCCTCCAGTTCGGGCTTCTCCAGTGCCGCTCGCTGAGAACCGACGCCCATGCCGAGGTTGAACCGTTCGGCCGCGCGTGCGAGCCGCCGGTTCACCTCCAGGGTGTCCGGGTGTCCTCCGGTCATCGCTGCAATGAAGAGAGGGGAGCCGAGTGTCGCGCCGAGGAACCTGGCTCTGGTATCGATCGTGTCCATGTCGCATTCGGGAAGGGCGTTGTGGACCAGCCGGACGTCGGAGAACCCGGCATCGCCTGCCTCTATGGGCTTTTCGGCGCAGATGACCAGGTGGTCCCGTTTCCTTGACGACGTGACGGTCTCTCCCGTCATGGCGCATCCCTTCCGATGGTCGTTCCCCCGTGTCCGGTATCGTCCAGGAACCTGTCTATCTTTGATACGTGGAATATATGCGACTCGATCCCGGCGTCGGCAAGCTCGAGGAGTTCCATGATCTTTCCCCGCATGCCCCCGGTCACGTCGGTCTTCCCCGACCCGCCGATATCGAGCGTCGCAACATTCTCCCGGTCGATGCGCGGGACGACCGACCCGTTCTGGAGGACGCCGGGAACGTCCGTCGCAAGTCCCACGCGCCTGCTCGAGAGTTCGACGGCAAGCCGGGTCACGAGCTGGTCGCCCGACACGATGCAGGACCCCTGCAGACGGTCCATCACCACGTCGCCGTGCAGCACGGGCACAATCCCGTGTTCTGTCATCTCGACGATGTGGCGGGTCTCGAACGAGACCAGCCGTCCGCCTTCGGCGAGACCGAGGTCGAGCGGGTGGATACCGATCGCTTCGACCCCTGCATCCCGCAGAGATCCGACGACCGCGGCGTTCAGGCGTGAGACGGCCGCGTGCGTCTCATAGATTCCGGGGACGTTCTCCCCGGTCAGGCCGTCGCCGATACGGTAGCGCCGGGCCTCCGGGTGCCCGCACGACCCCGCGCCGTGGACGAGGACGAGTGCCGCTGCTCCCCGCGCGGCAAGGTGTGCCGCGATCTCGCGCAGGCGGGCGTGATCGATGGCGCATTCACCGGATTTATCGGTGATCACGCTGCCCCCCAGTTTCAGTACCACGGTCTCAGTCATGCTTCTCTTTTCTCGCGCCGTCCGTATCGATCGTCGTGATGATCGCCTTGCCTTCGCAGGCCTCGATGGCCCCGGCAACCCGGCTCTTCGAGCGCCGGGGACAGAGGGCGATGATGCACCCGCCGCCGCCGGCACCGGTGATCTTCGCGCCGTAGGCGCCGCTCGCCCTCGCCGCAAGCACGAGTTTGCTGCTCGCGGGGTGCCCCACGCCCAGCGCCTCCAGGAGGGCGTTGTTCATGTCCATATACTGCCCGAGCTCCTTCGGGTTATTGATGCTGTGCAGCGCGGCAAGCGTCAGGGCCCCGATGGCATCGAGTATCGGGTTTGCGACATCCGGGTGCTTCTTCTGCAGGCTTCCTACCTGCTCGACCATCTTTGCGGTGCTGTGCGGCACCAGGGTGTTTCCCACGACGACCTGCAGGCCCTGCGGCGGGAGACGGCGCTTGGAGTTCCCGGTGATGAGCACCATCCCGCCGTTTGTCGAGACGTAGGTGTCGGTAGGGCTTGCCCGCCCGTTCTGGACCTTCTTCTCGATATTGAACGCGATATCCGCGATCTCGTCCCGGCTGCGGCCGATCCCGAACTCGTCGTTGATCGCGCAGAGCGTCGCCACCGTCACCGCGGCCGAAGAGCCGAGCCCCGACGAACTCTGGAGCTGGGAGTGGATGTAGACGCTGCCTCTGACGCCCATCCTCCGGAAGCATTCATCGATGTAGGGAGACTTCGCGCGTGTCGGATTTCGCGACTTCCTCACCGTGACGTAGACACGGGGTTTTATCGCCATCGCGACGCCCGGTTTCCCATAGACCACGGCATGCTCTCCAAAGAGGAAGACCTTGCCCGGCGCGCTCCACGTTGCCAATCACACCACCGCTATCGCAGCATACCCCACTACCTGATCGAGGTCTTCCGTCACGTCGCCGCTCGTCGTGTACCGCAACAGTTCCGCCCGTGTCGCACCGAGCGACCGGCAGGCGATGCACGTCGTTGCTATGGGGCCGTAACCGCAGGCTGTCGCTCCCGTCTCCTGGAGCCGCCGGTAAAACTCCGGCACGTCCAGGGTTCTGAGCGCCTCGATCGCGTAGAGGTCGTGTTGTCGGGCCGTCGCGTCCGGGACGTAATGCGAGAAGTCGCTTGAGGCGACGATGCGCACATCCCTTCCCGTGCGCTCGATCGCCCGGAGGACTTTCTCCGCAAGGGCAGCCGCCGCCTCGGAGCGCTGGTCCCCCATCAGGACGGGGGCGACCCGCGCCCGCGGGAACCGGTACTTGATGATCGGCATCTGGACCTCGACGGAGTGTTCGTTCCGGTGCGAGATCTCGTCGATCTCGATACCCAGTGCCTCGACGAACGCCGTATCGACGTCGACGAGTCCAAGCGGCGTCTCCCACGGCACCGCGGAGGCACAGGTCATGTACCCCCGGTGGCTCGGGCCGATGACGACGAACGTGCCGTCAAAATCAGGCGGGATGGTAGAGAAAGCACAGGCCGCCGTCTCCCCCGAATAGATGTAGCCCGCGTGGGGGGAGACGATCCCCCGGGCGTCGAGGCCCGGGCCCCTCTTCTGGAAGAATGTCTCCAGCAGCTGCTCCAGATGCCTGGGCTCGGCAGGATAGAACATTCCCGCTACACTGCATGGGCGCATATCCATCAAGGTCGGGCTCTTGTGCCTTCTATCTTATAACTCTGTCTCAAAGTCTTCAGGGGTGAGCGATGTGGTCACACCGCGCGCACGGAGCATCTCTTTGGTCAGGAGGTAGTAGATCATCGAGAGCGCCTTTCTGCCCTTATTGTTCGTCGGGATGACCACGTCGACGTACTTGGTCATGTTGTTGGTGTCGCAGAGGGCGACGATCGGGATACCCGCCTGCACCGCCTCGGTGATCGCCTGGGAGTCGCCGATGGGGTCGGTCACGATGACCACTTCGGGCTCGATGTATTTGTTCAGGCGCTGGTTGGTGAGCATGCCCGGGATGAAGCGGCCGATGACCGACATGCCGCCGACGGCGTCGGCGAACTTCCGTGCCGGGTACTGGCCGTACTGCCGGGAGGTGACGACCAGGATCTTTGCCGGGTCATACTGCGAGAGGAACTTCGCCGCAGTCTTGATCCGCTCGTCGGTCGCCTGGATGTCCAGGATATAGAGCCCATCCCCGCGGACGCGGTAGATGAACTTCATCATGTCCTTGCTCTTCTGCTGGGTGCCGATGTGCACGCCTGCTGCGAGGTACTCTTCAACGGGCACCAGTGGTTCTTTCAGTTCAATCTCGAGTTCGTTTCCAGTCAAGTTAGATCAGCTCCTCTATACGAATCAGTTCATTCAGCTTTGCTATCCGTTCTCCGCCGACTGCGCCGGTCTTGATGAAGATGCATCCGAACGCGGTCGCAAGGTGCGCGATCGTCGCGTCGGTGGTCTCCCCTGACCGGTGGCTCATGACGGTCTCCATGCCGCTCTCCTGAGCGAGGCGGATAGCCTCGAAGGTGTCGGTGAGCGTTCCGATCTGGTTTGGTTTGATCAGGACGCAGTTTGCCGCGCAGGTCTCGATACCCCTCGTGATCCGCTCGACGTTGGTCACGAAGAGGTCGTCGCCGCAGATCAGGCAGCGGTCGCTGACCTGGTCGGTCAGCTCGGCAAACGCCTCGAAGTCCTCCTCAAAGAGGGGGTCCTCGACGTAGACGAGGTTGTAGCGGTCGACGAGGTCTGCCATGTAGGCGATCTGGTCCTCGCGGGTCCGCGCAGCGTCCCGATAGCGGTAGCGCTCGCCGTCCCAGAGTTCGCTCGCCGCGACGTCGACGCCCATCCGGACCTCGACGTTCGTCTCGTCGGAGACCGTGGCGATCGCCTCGCTGATGATCTCGAACGCCTCGACATCGGAGATTGCAGGTGCCCAGGCACCCTCGTCTCCTTTGCCGGAGAGTTTGCCCCGCTCCTGCAGGATCTTCTTTACGGTCTTGTGAACGGCAGCGTTCACGAAGACGCCTTCCGTCGCGCCGGATGCCCCGGTGGGAACCACCAGGAACTCCTGGATCGACGTGGCGTTCGGGGCGTGCGCGCCGCCGCCGATGACATTGCCGAGCGGCAGGGGCGTCTCGCTCGCGAACGCGCCGCCCAGATACCGGAAGAGCTCCAGGTTCAGGGACGATGCGGCCGCCTTTGCACAGGCAAGGGAGAGTGCCACGGCGACGTTCGCGCCGATGCCACTGAAGTCCGGCGTGCCGTCGCTCTCGCGGAGCAGTGCGTCGAAAGTGATCTGATCGCGGGTGTCTTCACCGATGAGCGATGGAATCAGGGTTCTTTTTGCATCCTCGATAGCCTCGCGCGGCGACCGCACCTTCGCTTCATAGGTCCCGGTGCTCGCGCCGCTGGGTGCCGCTGCCCGCCCGAAGCCGCTCTCCGTGTAGATCTCGGCCTCGACGGTCTCATTCCCGCGGCTATCCAGGATTGTTCTCAGAGTTATCTGTTCGATGGTCGTCATCAGATCACTACTTTCTCTTCACCGTAATAGGGATCACGTCTAGATCGAACTCGGCGAGTGCGATCTCAAGCGGCTCTGTCCGGGTCGTGTTAACCAAAACCGGTGCACCCATCGATATCTGCAGAGCACGAGCCCCTATGATCCGCGCTCGTTCATACCGGGTATACGATTCCATCGTGCGCCTCAAAATCATTAATAATAAATGGGGTCGCTGAGATTTGAACTCAGGTCACAGCATCCCGAACGCCATAGGATGGCCAGGCTACCCCACGACCCCTCATTGGTACGGATTCAGGTCCTCCACAAGTTCTTTGTGTGTCAGCAGCATCCGCCTGCAGCAATAACGCTCCAGGCCGAGATCGTCGAGGATCCGTCTTGGATCCTCGCCTGCATCTCGTCGCTCCTTGAACTCCTTCCAGGTTGTAGAGACGACCTTACCGCATGTAAAACATCGTACTGGTATCATATAAGTTGTCCTGCATCCCTTATATGTTTTTCGGCCTCACCGGTAGGACTTCTGGAACTTTGCGCGTGCACCGCGGCCGTGCGGCTTCTTGGTTTCCTTCTGCCGCGAGTCATTGACGAGCAGCGTCCGGTCGTACGCGACGAAGGCTTCCTTGATCTGGGGGTCGTTGTGCCATTCCACAATCCCGCGCGCAAGCGCCGTCCGGATTGCCTCGGCCTGGCCCATCGTACCGCCGCCTGCGACGTCGATTGCCGCGTCGACACCGTCGAGCGCGTTCGGCATCAGCAGCAGCGGCTCGGCGATCTTCAGGCGAATCAGCTCGGTCCCGAAGATCTCGAGAGGTACGGAGTTGATGCGGACCCGGCCGTTGCCGGGCTTTAAGGTCGCGCGGGCGATTGCCGTCTTTCTCTTACCGCTTGTATTGATAACCTTTGCCATTCCATCACCCTGTTTAATACTTTGCTCCGAGGTTGGTGCTTATCGCCCCGACGGTCACGTATCTCGGGCTGCTCAGCCGGCTGAAGTGGGCGGACTCGAGAGACTCCGTCTCCATTCCGACGAGGTCCACCGGAACGCCGACGTAGGTCTTGATCCGCTTGAACGCGGCGATACCGCGCTCGCGCTTGTAGGGAAGCATTCCGCGGATGGTGCGCTTGACGATATGGTCGGGCCTGCGCGGGAAGAACGGGCCGCCCTCGCGGGATCCGCGCTCGCGCTTCGTGGTGTAATTCTCAATTACCTGCGCCCTGCTGCCGGAGATGATTGCCTTCTCCACATTCACGATGGCGATCTCTTCGCCCGCGAGCGCACGCTGCGCGACGATGCTGGCCATTCTTCCGAGCAGTAGTCCGTCTGCATCGATTACTGTAACCATCCGTCTCACCTGAGGATCCGTATTCTGCTCCCCGCCGGGTTATCCCGGACGAGGTCCTCGATAGTCATGCACGTCCCGTTCGCACCCGTGATCTTGCTCACGGCGGCCTCAGAGAAGTCCAGCGCGGCGATCTTCACCGGCAGGTTGAGCGCACCGCTGCCGAGCACCTTGCCCGGCACCAGGATCGTCTCGCCTTCGTTCGCGTAGCGGTCGATCTTGCTGAGGTTCACCTCGGCGTAGTTCTTCCGGGGCGCATCGAGTCTCCGTGCGATCTCGCGCCAGATCTTAGCTTCGTTCACCCGCGACGCGTCTTTCAGCGTCACGATGAGGGCGGCCAGCCGGGGGTTTGATTTATCGGTTGTCTTGGTCATTCAGTCCCCTCTCCCGTTATCTCGTTCATCACGTCTACCAGGTCGTCTGATGCTTTCTGGATATACTGTAGCGCTCTCTCGATGATCTCCCGAACGGGCATCGATCCGTCGCCTTCCACCACAAAGATGAATTTCCCTGCCTCGGTGCCGATGTGGATGGCTGCTTCAGAGCCGATCCCGCCGGCGAGGCATGCCCGCTCGCAGAGCCTGCAGAGGGAGCAGAATTCTTCCTGCCCTGCTTTGACCCTGACTCTGCCCTGTCCCGCTTCAAGGACATGGCGCGGGCACTCTTCGACGCACATGCCGCACCCGTCGCACCGCTCGTCGATGGCGATCACCGGGTAGTTCTTGTAGCCGCAGGCGGTCGTCGCCTGCCACTTGGCATGCTCTTTTCCGGTGCCGACGGTTGCCTGGGCCTCGAGCACGATCTTCTGGTCCTCGGCGAGGTCGATGATGGGGATCTTCTCCTCTGCCGGTGCGGCGTCGGGGTCCTGGGGTATGAGGTCGCTTGAGCAGACCGTCCTGGGACCCTCGACGGAGAGCGTGTAGGTGGCGGTGCAGGCTGAGCACCCGGCGCCCTCGCAGGAACACTCGCTGCGCGGTTTGTAGACCTTGAGGTCGGTCCGCAGGGGGATGAGCCCCAGCCGGTGCGTCAGCATCTCGTCGAAGAGGACGCTTGTGTTGTCGTAGATGCGGACATCTTCGATGGCGAGCGTCGGCACCTCGCTGATCATCGCCCGCCTAAACATGTTGGCGAACGATGTGGAAACGCCGCTGATGGTGAATTTGGCGACTCTCTCATCCAGTCGAGAAAACGCTAACTCCATTACACTCTCCTTCCTCTCCGGCCGCCCTTTCCGCGGATGCTGTCGTGGGGGACCGGGGTGACGTCTTCGATGCGGCCGATCCGCATTCCGGCACGGGCCAGAGCGCGGATGGCTGCCTGAGCGCCGGGACCGGGGCTCCGCTGCTTGCCGCGTCCGGGTGCGCGCACCTTGACGTGGACACCGACGATCCCCTTGTCGCGGGCGTTCTGTGCGACCTGGATTGCCATCTGCATGGCTGCGTAAGGAGAGCTCTCGTTTCTGTCCTGCTTCACGACCATGCCGCCGCTGCTCTTGGTGACCGTCTCGGCCCCGGAGAGGTCGGTGATGGTGATGATGGTATTGTTAAAGGAGGCAAAGATGTGCGCGATGCCCCATTTCTCTTCTGCCATGGTTTTACCTCACTCCTGCGCGGGCGATCCGGCTTCTCTCGGGGTGGACGTCGTTCATGAGCGGGGAGGGGCCGTAGTAGGTGATCTCCTGCTCCTCTGCCCGTGCGACCCGGTATCCCGGGATGGTTACCCGGCGGCCGCCGATCGCGATGTGTCCGTGGACGATGAACTGGCGGGCCTGCTTGGGGGAGCGGGCGAATCCTCTGCGGAGGACCAGCGTCTGGAGGCGGCGGTCGAGCTGCTGCTCGACTTTGAGCGCGAGAACTTCGCCGATGTCGGCACCCTCGCCGACGAGGCCGTAGCGGTAGAGGTGGTTGACGAGCTCGTCCCGCTTCTTCTGGTAGTCCTCTGAGAGGCCTCCCGACCGGAGCGCTACAAGCTCACGGGCGGCGGCGCGGTACTTCCGCAGCACGCTCTGGGCCTTCCAGAGTTCGCGCTTGTTCCGCAGGCCATAGTCGATGAGGAGCCGCTTCTCGTCCTCAAGTCTCGTCTTCTCGAACCGCCGCTTGGGCGTCGCGTACTGCTTGTGGTTCTTTCCGGGGTATCCCATTCAATCACCCAATTAGTCCTTCTTTCTCTTGACGCCGACGGTCGTGCCCGTTCTGCCGGTGGACTTGGTGCGCTGGCCACGGACCTTCTGTCCCGTCTCGTGCCGGATGCCGCGGTAGCTGCGCATCTTCCTCATGCGGTTGACGTCGTCCTCGTTCATCATGGAGAGGTCGGTGCCGAGGAGGTGCCGAACTTCTCCGGTGTAGACGTCTTTCTTGCGGTTGGCCATCCAGGCGGGCACCTGCTCAAGGTAGGTGTCGACTACGTTTGAGATCCGGGCGACGGACTCGTCGTCCATCTTACCGAGCACGGCAAGGGGATCGACCTTGGCGAGGGCGGCGATGGTGCGCGAGGTGTGCGGACCGATGCCCATGATGCCGGTCAGTGCGATGTGCACCCTCTTGGTGCCGTCGAGATCGGTGTTCCTGACTCGAACAAAGTACTTTATCTCTTCTTCATCCATGTGATCGCCTCATCATCGACGTTGTCGGTGAAAGCGCTGAGGGAGGGATTTGAACCCTCGAGTCCCAGGGGGACACAGGTTTAGCAAACCTGCGCCATACCAGGCTTGGCTACCTCAACATAGAACTTCGCATCTTTCGATACTCGCAACACACAGGTGTTGCTCCAGACACAGCATTCTATGACTTGTGCCTATAGATTTTGGTACGGCAGACTAATAATAATTGTGGTGGCCCGGGACCGGGATGGCAGGTGGCGCCGGCCTCCAAAGGCATCCTTCGCGAGCCGTAACCTGCACCTGACGGGCATGAGCCCGTGCCGTCGTCACCCCTTGCACCAATGCCTCACGCGAAGCCGCGAAGCCGCGAAAGGGCTGCTAACCCTGACTTCGCGTTCTTCGCGGCTTCGCGTGAGCCCGAGAATCAACCCGCGGTTTCCGTCAGGGCGACCGGGGGGCCCGCTCGACACCGCTGCCGATCAACCCCGACGCGACGATGGGGAGCGCGATCGTGGCGTCGCAGAAACACTGGACGCGCGGGCACGCCGGCGCCTCCTTGCCCCAGCTGATCGCCTCTTCAAACGTGCACCCGGAGAGCCCGCCCCAGTGGGGGGCGTCGGTGGTGTACTGGATGGCGTAGGCGTGGCCGCCGAGGTGCTGCTCGTGGATCGAGGCGATGACCTGGGTCTGCTGGATGAAGTTCTTCGGGACGCCGCCGCCGACGTAGATGACCCCGGTCTTCTTCGACTCCTCGACCATCCGCGTGATCTCGTCGGTGTCGGCGAGCTGGTCGATGTCGACGTCGACCCCGCGCCGGCGGGCCATGACGAGGCCGATCCCGATGGAGGAGTCGCCGAGGGCGGGGATGAAGATCGGGACGCCGTACTCGGCGCAGGTGGCGACGAGCGACTGGCCTTCCGGCCGCCGTTCGCGGAGCCACTCCCCGAGGAGCCGGATGAACTCGCGCGACGAGCCCCTGAACGGTGCAATCTCGTCGGCGAACTTCGAGATCTCGGCGTCGATGCCCCTGAACTCCTCTTCATACGCGAAGACGTCGTAGATGCGGTCGATCCCCTTCTCGAGAAGCGCGGCATCGTCGGCGTGGTGGTGGCCGAGGTAGTGGCGGACGCCGAGGTGCTCGCAGGTGTCGTGGAAGATGTTTGCGCCCGTCGAGACCAGGACGTCGATGTAGCGGTGCCTGACGAGTTCGATCAGGATGTTCTGCATACCTGCCGGGATCATCGCTCCCGACAGCCCCATGAAGATCGTGCAGTCCGGATCTCTGACCATCCCGGTCCAGATGCCGAGCGACTCCCCGAGCTTTCGCCCCTGAAAGCCGGTCTTGCTCATAGACTCAAGGAGTGCCGTTACATCCCTGTTCGGTTTGACTGGCTGCGTTGGTTTCATGGAAAATCCTGGTATCCGTTTCTGGCTATGGTGTATTAATGGTTGGGGGGCGGCTCGCTCATCGGGGAAGGAGCTCGAGCACCGGCGGGTGCGAGCGGGGGTCGGGGTTCTGGAACTATCTTATATTGTAGGTGGGGGCGCGGTGAGGGAGACCTGCCTCCGGGCCGCCCCCTGTCGCCATCCCCGGCGTCGCCCTGTCTACGATGATGCTCCCGCTCAACGGACCTACCTGACTTCGCGTTCTTCGCACCTGGCGGTGCTCATGCTCGCTTTGCTCGCAAGTCGCACCTCCGGTGCTCCAACTCCGCTCCGCAGGAGCGTCGTTCTTCGAAGCCTGAGGGCTTCTCATGCTCACTTCGTTCACGCTTCGAAGCCTGAGGGCTTCTCATGCTCACTTCGTTCACGCTTCGAAGCCTGAGGGCTTCTCATGCTCACTTCGTTCACGCTTCGAAGCCTGAGGGCTTCTCATGCTCGCTTTGCTCGCACTTCGCACCTGACGGTGCTCATGCTCCTGCCCTGCAGGCAGTCGCACTTCGCGTTCTTCGCGGCTTCGCGTGAGTGAAAGTACGGGATACTGACGGGGTCTCACGCGAAGGCGCGAAGCCGCGAAGCCGCGAAGGAAACTCCGGAGTGCGACCGAAGGTCTTTGAGGCGCGAACGGAGTGAGCGTGAGCCCCGTCAGGTGCGCAGTCCGATAAGAACCCGTGCGTGGGCTTGTAGTAACACAGCTAGATGAGCGAATCAGAATATCGCGGCCGGCCGCCCGAAAAAAAGAGTTGATATGGGAGGCCCCGTCTCACAGGGCCTGGACAAGCGAGTTCCGGGTCACGAGGCCGGCAATTTTGCCGTTCTGCATGATCGGGACGGAGCTGATGCTCTTCTTGAGCATCAGGTCGATGACGTCGGAGACGTCCGTGCTCGCATCCATCGAGATCAGGGGCGAGGTCATGATGTCCCGCACCAGGAGGTTCCGGATCCGGTAGTCCTGGTGGGTCCCCTCCACGAGGTCCTTGATGGCGTGGAGCGCCTTTGCGACGTCGGTCTCCGTGACGATACCGAGAACGGTGTCGCCGTCCTCGACGATGAACCGGTTGATCTCGTTGTCGAGCATCCTCCGGCGGAGGTGGACGGCCCGCTCCTCGACCTGGATGGTGTGCACCGGCTCCATGACGTCCAGGGTGCCGCCGGCCGGCCGGAGCACCTTCAGGAGGTCCCCTGCAGTCACCTGCCCGATCAGGCGGTGGTCGGCGTCCAGCACCACAACGAGTTTGTAGCGCTGGAGCAGCGGCACCAGGACGTCGATGCCCTGGTCCGGGTATGCGGAGGTGAAGTTCTCCTCGACCGTGTTCGCGACATGGATGGATGTGGCTTTCAGCGCCTGGGTCTTCCTGCTCCCGAGCGTCTCGGCGATAGCCGCCCTCGACGTGGTGCCGATGACCGCGCCGTTATTGGTCACGATCAGCGGGTCGACACCCTCGCCGAGCATCTTATCGAGCGCTTCGCTGATAAAGGCGGATTTTGCGATGGTGACGGGTTTTGCCATCACGTCCTTGACAAGTAACTGAAATTTCTCGCTCATTTTGCCACTTCCTTGATGATATCATCTCTCTTGAGCATGCCCCGCATATCGTCGCCCTCCGTGACGACGAGGCTGTTGATGCCGTTCTCAAGCATCAGCCCGACCGCATCCTGGAGGGACGCGTCGGGACGGATGGTGACGACCGGGCGGCTCATGATGTCCTCTGCGACTGCCGATACCTCTACGACGTACCTGAAGCGTTTCTGGCCTGCCGGCTCCTCCTTCCGGAGGTGCGTCACATCCCTGCGGGGCAGGTTCGTCCGCTCGTCCTGGTACTCGTAGAATGCAAGGTTACTCTCAGTGATAATGCCCGCAAGGCTACCATTGTCGTTAACAACAATAAGTTTATCGTTTTTTCCCTTAATCGTGTCAATGACGTGGTCTAACGAGTGATAGCGGTTCACCGTGGCCGCATCTTCCATGGTCTCGTCGACCCGGGCGGAGAGCCCTCCCACGTGGGCCGACCGCATGACGTCCCTCTTCGTCACGATGCCGACCACCTTCCCCTCTTCGACGACCGGCAGCCCCGAGATGTCGCGGTCGAGCATCGTCGCCGCAATGGTCCGGACGCTGGTCTCCGGCGCGACGGTGATCACCCCCTGTGCCATCAGGATACTGACCGGGATCCGGTCGATCGGGCGCCGCCGCCACATCGGCTCCGTCTGCCTGAGTCGGTAGGCGATATCCTTCTTGGTGAGGATACCCTTCAGTTCGTCTCCTTCCATCACCGGCAGCCTCGATACGCGGTGCTTCAGCATCAGCCGCCGCGCGTAGGCGACGTTGTCGCCCGGTGCAACGACGTACACCGGTGCGGACATCACATCTATGGCACGCATGCTCTTCTCACTCCTCGGAAAATGCTTTCACAAGGTCGTACTCCGTCACGAGCCCGACGAGGTGGGCGTCTTCGATGACGGGCAGCGCCCCGACGCGCCGCCGGATCATATCGACGGCAATCTCGTGGATGTTCCGGTCCGGCGTGGTGGTGTGGAGTTCTCCTGAGAGGAGCGACCGCACCGGCGTTCCCATCACCTCGGCGGAGTCGCCGGTCGTCAGCCGCTCAAAGACCTTGCCCTTCCCGAGGTAGGTCATGATATCGGTGGCGGTGACGATCCCGCAGAGGACGTCGTCAGCAACGACCGGGAGTCGCCGGAACCGGCACTTCACCATCTCCTTGCAGACGCTCTCGATCGAGGCGTTGGGGTTCGTGACCCGGACCGAGGCCCTCATGACATCTTCGACCTTGCGGGTCGAGTTCTCGGTGGTGAGTACCCTGAGCACGTCACGCTCGGTCACGATGCCTTTTAAGTCCTCCTCCCCGTTGACGATGGGGATCCCGCCGATATTCCGGTTGATGATGACGTCGACGGCGTCGGCGATGCTCCCGGTGACGGGCATGGTGACCAGCTGCGGGGTCATGATCTCGCGCAGCCCCTCGTTGATGGCCGCAAGGAAGTTCCCCCCGTGCTTCACCTGTACCAGGTTGAACTTGTCGCCGCCGCCCATGAAGTTGATGATATCGCCGACGGTCACGATCCCCCGAAGGCGGTGGGTCCCGGCGTCGACGACCGGCAGCCTGCGGAACCCTTCGCGAGTCATGATCTCGACCGCCTGGATGATCGGGGTGGTCTGTTGCGCCGTCACGACGGAGCGCGTCGCGATCGCCATGATCTCGCCCTCGTTCCCGGCTATCCGTGTCTTGAAGTTGACAGGCCCGCGATCGCGTCTGCCCGGCATCTTCAGGAGCCTGTCGGCCGGGTTTCTCTCAGCGTTATTGTTGTTCGGTTGCATCATATCACTCCTCTGGAAGTATTCCTCTGGAAGTTATGGCACCCGGAGAAAAATTCAACGGGTGAAGCTGCTCAGAACATCGTGACGGTCGATGACGCCGACGAGATGCCTCCGCTCGTCGATGACGGGGAGGAGGCTGATGTCGTGTTCGACCATCAGCCTGCTCGCCGTCGCGATCGGGTCATCCGGCGTCACCGAGATGACGGGCGTCGTCATCACCCGCTCCACGGTGGTATCTGCCTGATTCTTCACCGTGCTGCGGATGCCCCCGGCGCGCAGGAGGTCCCGGCGGGAGAGGAGTCCGATGACCTCCTTCTTCTGCACCACCGGGAACGCGACAAAACCGCTCGTGACGATCAGGCTGTAGATCTTGAGGACGGGGTCCTCCGGCGTGCAGGTGACGGGGTCCTGCGACATGACATCCCCGACCCTGCCGGTGATCGCGTGGCGGGAGATCAGGACGGGAAAGAGCTCCGAGAAGAGAACCCCGCCGAGGAGCGCCCCGTCTTCATCGACGATCGCAGCGCTGTTCGTGCGGGCGTCCAGTATGGCGAGGCCGACCTCGTGGAGGGAGGTCTCCGGGGCGACCGTCGCGGCCTCCCGGACGAACCCCCCGATGGTGACGTTCGACTTGGTGTCCACCACCCGGAGAACATCGGAGATATCGAGATAGCCTTTCAGGCGGTTCCGCTCATCCACGACGAAGAGCTCGCGAAAGACGTCGTCCCGCAGGACGCTCCGTGCTTTCGTGGCATACTCGTCGTAACGCAGGGTGGGAATGACCCTCATGAGGTTTGTGGCCACTTTCATAGCAACTGCTCCTCCTCCCGACAGACGGGGCAGAGCATAAGGTTGTCGACCCTTGACAGGTTGTCCGACATATCCCCGCACCGGTCGCAGACGCCCATCGCGTACTCCTCCTCGCGGTTGATCTCGATGAGATCCGCGAGCAGTTCGTTCACCTCGGTTGCGACGGTGAGGATATCGCGGACCGTGACGATCCCGATGACCATCTGGTTCTCGACGACAGGGAGCCTGCGGACACGGTGCTTCACCATCATCGCCGCAGCATCTCCGACGAGCCTGTCGGATCCGATCGTGATAAGCGGGGTGCTCATGATCTCGCTGACCTGAATGCTGCTCGGCTTTATGTCTTTTGCCACCACTTTGCAGTTGATATCCTCCTCCGTAACGATCCCGGTGGGCAGGTTGTTTTGCAGTACAATACAACTCCCGACCTCGTCGCGGCACATGATCTGTGCCGCCCCGGCGACGGTCTCGCCCACATCGACGGTGGTTGGATGGCTCTGCATGACCTCCCTGACTGGTACGCGTGTCTCGAAGTGGATCGCATCGCTATTATTCATCATGGGATTCTCCTAATCTGGTCGCTATAAGGTCCGATTCTCCAGGTGCAAGTGTATCTAGGTTTCAACACTATAAAAGAATTCTCACGCTCGGGAATTCCCATTTTCTCCGATTTCCGGAGCATGCGCCGGATGGAACATATAATTATATTTATTCCCGGGTTCCATACTCACCTGGGTGTAGGTGAATCGGCCTATCCGAGGGAGCTTAATGACGTTCTTAGTTCGTACGAAACAGAAGATCTCGCGGCTCTTGAGTGCTTTCTTTAAGAAGCGGACCTGCCGCATCGGGATATACGGGCCTCCCAATGCAGGCAAGACGACGCTCGCGAATAGAATTGTCCGTGACTGGGCCGGCGATGCGGTCGGGCCGGTCAGTGAGGTGCCCCACGAGACCCGCCGCGTGCGGCGCAAGGAGGACATCACCATCAAGGCCCAGAACGGCAACTCGGTCACCATGGATATCGTCGATACGCCGGGCGTGACGACCAAGATCGACTACAACGAGTTCGTCGAGTACGGTATCGAGAAGGACGAGGCGATCAAGCGGGCACGCGAGGCGACCGAGGGGGTGGCCGAGGCGATGCACTGGCTCCGCGAGGATATCGACGGCGTCATCTACATGCTTGATTCGACGCAGGATCCGTTCCAGCAGGTGAACATCATGCTGGTGGGGATCATCGAGAGCCGGAAACTCCCGGTCCTGATCGTCGCAAACAAGAACGATCTGCCCGACGCGTCTCCTGCGCGGATCAAGAGCGCGTTTCCCCAGCATCCCGTGATCGCGATATCCGGTCTCGAAGGGACCAACGTGGACGAGTTGTACGAGAAGATGACATCGTATTTCGGGTGAATGGAGATGATACAGGGTGTACAAATTGACCTGATCTCGGCAGAACGCCTCGATCGGCTGACGGCGATGGAGAAGGTCCGCCTGATCCTCGACGATGTGATGGAAGGGAACATCGTTGTCCTGGAGAAGGGCCTTGCGCCTGACGAGCAGAGCAAGCTCATCGAGATCACGATGCGTGAGATCGCGCCGGACGGGTTCTCCGGGATCGAGATGGAGACCTACCCGGTCAAAGAGGCGTCAACCGGGTTTTTCGGGAAACTTCTCGGCGGGAAGCGCTCCGAGACCCGCCTGACCGTGATCGGGCCCGCAAACCAGCTCAAGACGCTCAAGAAGGAGAAAGATCTCATCAGTGCGTGGGTCTCTTCCTCGCGGTGAACGGGTAGCGGGGGTGATACACGATGCCTCATAAGTGTACCCAGTGCGGCAGAGAGTTTGAGGACGGCTCGACGAAGATACTGAAAGGGTGTCCGAGTTGCGGCGGCAAGAAGTTCCTCTACATCCGTGAGGCCGAGCGGCACGACGACGTGCTCAAGGAGAAGACCATCGACGAGATCGCCCGCGAGACGGGGGAGGACGTGCTTGAGGTCCGCGAGGGCCGGCGGCGGGAGGAGATCGAGGTCTTTGAGCGGATAGAGAGCATCCGGATCCTGGGTCCGGGTTCGTACGAACTGAATCTCGATAAGATGGCCCGGTCGGACGAGGTCGTCGTCGGGCTGGAGAAGGAGGGGAGATACGTGGTGGATATCCTCTCCATGGCCCGGAAGAAGAAGTGATCCGTGTCTGCCGGACTGAGCGGGGAGTCCGGCGGATCTCCTGCAAATTCTGTCATCCGACCGAAAATTTAAATATCCTCAGGCCCTTTTTTCAGGTACAAAACGTAACCCGACACTCCATGAAGCATGTCGGGGCGACGGTTTCCTGCATGAGAGCATGAACCTTTCATGAGCCTTTACGTGGATCGGGTCTCTCGATCTCGCTCTCGTGCACCCTGGCCCCGAGATGCTGGTCTGCCTGTATCCCTTAGCAGAGAGTGTCGATCTGGAGGTATATCATGAGAACAACGTATCTATCATCGCTCGACAAGGTTCCCGGCATCAGCCCGGAGGAGCGTGCCGACCTCGCGCCGGTAACGGACCTCTTTGCGTTCCGATCCAATGACTACTACCTCTCGCTGATCGACTGGGAGGATACGAAGGATCCCATCCGCCGGCTGATCATACCCTCCCGCGAGGAGCTCGAGGTCTGGGGGGATGCCGACCCGTCGTCGGAGCACCGCTACACCCGGGCGCCGGGGCTGCAGCACAAGTACCGCGAGACGGCGCTCCTGCTCGTGAGCGACATCTGCGGCGGCCTCTGCCGCTACTGTTTCCGCAAGCGCCTCTTCATCGACGATGCGCGGGAGGTGAATAAGGACGTCTCCGGGGGGCTTCTCCACATCCGGGACCACCCGGAGATCACGAACGTCCTCCTGACGGGAGGCGATCCCCTCTGCCTCGATACCGGCAGGCTTGCGGATATCGTCCGCCGGCTCAGGGAGATCGAGCATGTCGGGATCATCCGGATCGGGACGAAGATGCCCGCATACGACCCCTACCGGATCATCGACGATCCGGCGCTTCTTGAGATGATCCGGGAGTTCAGCGCGGGCGAGAAGAAGATCTACATCATGGCGCAGTTCAACCACCCGCGGGAGTTGACCGACGTGGCCTGCCAGGCGATCCGTCTCCTGCAGGAGGCCGGAGCGGTCGTGATGAACCAGACGCCGCTGATCCGGGGGATCAACGACGACCCGGAGGTGCTTGCGGCGCTCTTCGATAAACTCTCGTTCATCGGGGCGAACCCCTACTACGTCTTCCAGTGCCGCCCGACGACCGGCAACCGGACGTTTGCGGTGCCGGTGGAGGAGTCCTACCGGATCTTCGAGCAGGCCCGGTCGAAGTGTTCGGGGCTTGCGAAGCGGGCACGGTTCGTGATCTCCCATGCGACAGGCAAGATCGAGGTCGTGGGGCGGACCGGCGAGCTGACGTTCTTCAAGTACAACCAGGCGGCGAGCCCGGAGGACCTCGGCCGGTTCATGGTCTACAAGAGCAACCCGGAGGCCTACTGGTTCGATGACTACACGGATCTGGTGGACGAGGGACGGGTCTGGGGGCCGGACGAGCCGGTGCGTGATGTTCCGGAACTCTCGGTCTCGCCGGATACGGGGTGCACGCTGGGGTGAGGGGGGTTCCCGGGAGTTTCCATCCAGGGATCAGGTCCCTATCCTTTGTCGGCGGGGGCGCTCTCCGGGGATTGTGCCGGGCGGCTCCCCGGAGCGGCCTATCATCGTCTCACGCGAAGACGCGAAGTACGCGAAGTGTGTACGGATGTTGACCGGATGTGCCGGCTTATGAAAAGGGGTCTGAGCCTATGCTCCGGCAAGCGGGGGGATCCGGAGCCCGCACCGGAGCCGCAGGATCAACCATTCGTCGATGACGCCGGCAAGGTTTCTCCTGCACTCCTCAAGTGTCTTCCCTGTTGCCCAGACCCCGGGAAGGTCTGGGACTTCCCCGTAGCATGGGTTCGGTGTCCTCGATGAGTTCGTAACGGGCGTGTTCAAGTGCCGCGTTGATGTATTCAGGGATCATTCTATCTATAGGATTGGTTCCATCTATTGGGTTTTCGTTCACCGGTTTGGGGTGGGGGTTACTTACCCCCCGATGCAGTTGCCATAGTCCCGTGCCGGAGCGAGGGTTATGGGCCTGTGATCGGTCATACAACCCTGCCGCCCCGGTTGCCATCCATTAGAACGGGTAGTCATTGGGGTTGCTGATATACTCCTCGATGTTCCTGAAGGTTACGTCCGTTCCGCCGCTGGTGACAAAGAATCCATCGCGGGCGATCACGACCCCTTCGAAGAATTCACCGTTGAAGGTCACCTTCCCGTTGGGGGCGAAGAAGACACCGGTTACGCCGCTCCCTCCCATTCCGGTTATGGTGATGTCGCCGGTGCGTGCGATGATGACGACGTTGGTTGCGGTAGGTCTCCAGGATGTGGAGGTGTAACTGTCGGCGAACACCTTCATATTGCTTGTCAGGGCTCCCCCCGAGACGTAGCCTCTTGCTGCATACCAGTCGGCGGACTTCACGGCAGGTAGATCCTTGTCGGGCATCTTGAACCCCGGTACTGTTGCTCGGTGGATGCATTTTGCAAGAATCCCGGCATTGTAGTAGTCGGGAGTTGTGATCCCGCCGGTGTAGTAAATGCGTGCATCATCAGCGATCCATGGGGTCCAGCCCAACGTGAGATCCCCATCGACGTAGACGTTCCCGTGGATCCGCGCGTCCTTCAGGCGGAAGTTGCCGTTGACATAGACGTCGCCATAGATCTCCCTTGCTCCCGACCATAACTCTAAATTGCCGTTGACATAGATGGAGCCGGGTTCTTCCGTCGACCCGAGGCCGGCGCTTCCATGGTTGAGAGCAACATCCCCATCGAAATAGATGTCCGAGACGGCGATGGAGGCGCCGAGATTGGTATCCGCCGTGTCCAGACCTCCGGTGATGATGACCGTTGCTCCCGGACCGTAGACGCTGTCCCCACTGAACCGAAGGACGTTACCGTAGACGAAGACGTTCTCGTCGATGACGAAGTCGATGAAGGACTCAGGTTTTGTGGTCGGCACCGGGACCCGGCCCCGCCACCCCTCGGAGACGTGGACAAGATAGTCCCCGCCGCTACGGTCAGAGTAGACCATCAGGACCTCCGCTTTTGGGGGCGCCCCCGTTGCTCCGGGAGAAGACGCTGGCGGAGTGTAGACGAGGATATCCCCGATGCCCCAGGCCGTCCAGCCCGCGCCGTCGCCATTTGTAGAGAGCGCCCGGATGTCGTGCACCGCGGCCCCGTCGTCGATGTAGATTCGGAGCTGGTCCCGCGGTATCGAGTCTCCCCCGAGGTGACGGATGGCGACGCTCCCGTCATTGCCGTAGGTCACGTTGAAGGTGATCGACGGGAGGACCGGGGCCGCCTGCTGGGAGAGGAGGGCGACCGTGAAGACGCCGATGCCAAGCGCGATGACCGCTATGAGGAGGATGGGCCCGAGGGACTCGGCGATCCCCCGGTCGTTCTCGGTGGGCTGTGTTTTCGGCGATTGGATCATCCTGTCGCCCTCGTTCCTATTAACTCTAAGGTGTCCTCATCAATCTCGGCGTCCCCGACAAAGTAGCACGGGTCATTCTTCGAGATGTCCAGGATTAACAGGGTGGGATCTGCCGGTCTGATGTTGGTGAGGGTGATAGGGTGATCCGACTTGCCGTTAATAATTTGGAAGTTGTTGACGTAGAACTCTGTCTGGACTTCTTTCTTGGAGGGGGTTGTCATGACGATTGAGGAGTCAAAGTTGCTGTACTCGTAGATCCGTCCTCCGACTATGGTTCTATCCCCCAGAGAGAAGCCGTTCTTGGTGATTGTCACGTCGGTTGCGGAGATGTGCCATCCGCCGTGCCCGATGGCAAAGAACCGCATTGCGCAGTTTGGGCCACTGTTGAGCCCGATCTTCAGTTTATCGTTTTTGGCAAAGGTAACCTGGCCCGTGTCGAGGTCGAGATACGTATTGCTGTCGCTAAGGATAAATTCAAAGGAACCGCTGTACGTCCAGGTCGTCGCACCGCCACTGCTTTTTCCATCCTGGCTGAGGTAGATCGAGTTGTTCGCCAGCATTCCGACAAAGTGGTTGACCACCCAGGCATCCCGCTCCTCGGTTGTGTCAAAGGAGATGTTCAGCTCGCTCTCTATCCATCCCCCTCCTCCCGGTCCGGCCGGCACGTCCGGTCCGGCCGTCCCGGCCGTCCCGGAGAAGGTCGCGGACTTCAGCAGGACCGCACCTCCTCCGCCGTCGTAGACGACCTGCACCCGTCCGGGAGCGGAGGTTACGCCGTACTGCAGCACCTCGCCGATCGACCAGGGCCAGGCGCCGCCGGAAAGGCTGGGGGGATCTTCGAGGCGCATCCCGTCGGCCAGGATGTAGAACGAGCCTTCCGCAAGGGAGTCTCCGCCGTTGTGGGTCAGGCGGACGGCGGTATCGGTCTCTGAAACAAGGATATCTACCTGCGGCGTCCCCTCCGGCGCCGGCTGGGAGTAGATCGTGACGGCGACGATCCCGACGCCCACCACGACGACCGCGAGGAGGAGGACGATGCTGACGACCTCGGAGACCGCATGGTGGTTATGCCGGATACCGCGGCCGGATTCGTGCTGCATTGCCTTGCCGTTCACTCTTGACTCACCTGCTCTCTCCAACCTTCTCCTCTCCTAAGCCATGATCGACTGCTGGAGCCCGACGCTGAGTCCGACGCGGGTGACGTCGAGATCGACGTATTGGATCCGGGTGGGCTCCGCTCCTGTCTCCGGGCGACAGGTCATGCTCACCTGATTCCCCGTCTGGACGATCCTGACCGGGAGTGCGTCATCCCCGGCGCCCCATACCACGCCCTCACGTTCCGTGGCGTCGATGAAAGCCTGCCGCCACGCCGTTGCGGTCGCCTCGTCGTGCGCATTCACCGTCACCGTGATATCTCCCCCGGCTTCGGCAGTGGCGGAGACCTTCGTCACACCCTCCCGGAGCCGGGTGTCCACCCGGGCAACCCCCTGTCCCCAGGTCTCCTGGCCGCCGAAGATCTGGACGGCGGCGATCTTTACCCGCAACCGATACTCCAGGTCCGTCGAAGTGCTGCTGTTGACACTGTATACCGACACCAGGGGAGAGAGCCGGACGGCTGTTCCCGAATCCTGTTCGAGGAAGAGGCCCCCCATCTGGTAGACGTAGCGCTGCCGTATCCAGTAGTTGTTCGAGGACTCGTAGGCGATCTCACCCATCGTGTATGGTGCGATCACGTTCCCCCCGTTCCTGGTGATCGTGAGGGTATCCTGGTGCTCGTTCACCGAGACCTTCCCTCCCGATGCGATGGGGGCGAGCACCGGGAAGAGAACGCCCCCGCCCTGCGTGTAACCCCCGCCTGTCCCGAGGTCGAACGCGGTGCTGAGCGTCACGCCCTCAGCGGATCGCGTGGTATTCAGAGAATTGATCCAGAGCGAATCCAGAGCAATCTTATAGTCCACGAACCGGCCCTTCACCGCGTTCATGTGCGCGATCTCGTCCTCCCTCCCCGCCGCCGGCACGCCGTAGAGCTGGTACAGCGAGAGGGCCACGACGATAACCCCCAGTATCAGCACGAATCCGACAACTTCCGAGAGGCCGTCGTCACGCGCGCGGGATGGCATAGTCAAAGTAATTCTCTGTCAGAGGGCTATATCTATCTATTGCTCCCCGTCGCCGCCGTGCTGCCGGGAAAACTCAAAACCGGTGGATATCCCTCGCGTTCCGGCCCATGCTGAGCCCCTTTGCCCTTCCTCCCCCCACCATCAAACCTTTTCACCTTGGCCCGCCCATAATTACTCCAGTATGCAACAGGAGTCGGGAGTATCCCCGGATGGAATAGCCCTCTCGCCGGGGTGCGTCCTCTGCCACCAGGGTGCAAAGATGGTCCTCTTCGTGACCGGCCGGTGCCACCGCACCTGCTGGTACTGCCCGCTCTCCCGCGAGCGAAAGAATCTCGACGTGGTCTACGCAAACGACCGGAAGATCTCCTCGCCGGCAGACGCCATCGCCGAGGCCGAGAAGATGAGCGCCCTCGGCACCGGGGTCACCGGCGGCGAACCCCTCCTCGAGCTCGACCGGGTGGTGGAGTACTGCAGGGCGCTCAAGGAGCGCTTCGGCCCGGACCACCAGATCCACCTCTACACGGCCCTCGCCCCGAACGAGGCCATGCTCCGGCGCCTGCAGGGGCTCGTCGACGAGATCCGGCTCCATCCACCCCACGAGGTCTGGCCGCGCATCCTCGAGACCGATTACGCCCGCTCCGCCGTCCTCGCCCGCGAGATGGGCTTTGTCATCGGGATCGAGGTCCCGGCGCTCCCCGGCATCGGGGCCCTCGCCGCCGCCCTGCCGCTCCTCGACTTCCTCAACATCAACGAGCTCGAGTGGGGCGAGACCTGCGCCGCCGCCATGCGCGAGCGTGGACTCGAACTCGAGGACGGGATGCACAACGCGGTCCTCGGCGCCCGCCGGTGGGCGGAAGAACTCCCCCGCGACCCGAAAGTCCACTTCTGCTCGTCGGTCTTCAAGGACTCGGTCCAGTTACGGGAACGATTAAAGCGGATCGCCGCCAACACTGCGCGACCGTTCGAAGAGGTGACGGATGACGGGACTGTCGTATACGGCGTGCTCGAGCCTGCAGGCGCCGTCGACGAGTTCCTGGAGATGCTCGATGAGGACGATTACGCAGTCTGCGACGGAAGGATCGAGATGGCGTGGTGGATGCTTGCCGGGGACGGCGCCGCGCTGCCGGGCAGGAAGTACGTCGTCGAGCGCTACCCGGGCGGCGGCATGGTGGTCGAGGTGACGCCGCTCTGACGCTCAGAACCGGGATAGACGCCCTCTACGAGCGCTACCTGCGGTGGCAGGTGAAGCACATCCCCCGGCACGTCGCCGTGATCCAGGACGGGAACCGCCGGTTCGCCCGCAACCAGGGTATCGAGACGGCGACCGGCCACCGGCTCGGTGCCGATACCACGGAGCAGGTCCTCGACTGGGCGTGCGACCTCGGCGTCCGGCACATCACGCTCTACACCTTCTCCACCGAGAACTTCCGGCGGGACCAGGGCGAGCTCGCCTCGCTCTTCGCGCTCTTCCGCGAGAAGTTCACCGCCATCATCAAGGACGAGCGGGTGCACCGGAACCGTATCCGGGTCCAGATGATCGGCGACCGCTCCCTCCTCCCCGACGACCTCCTCGCGACGATCGACGCGGCGGAGGAGGCGACGGGGGCGTATGACGACTATTTCATCAACGTCGCGCTCGCCTATGGCGGCCGGAACGAGATCGTCCACGCCGCCCGGTCGATCCTCGGCGAGGTCCGGCAGGGCGCCCTCGACCCCGCGGCCATCACCCCCGACACCGTCGAGAGCCACCTCCACCGGGGAGCCCCCATCCCCCCCGTCGACCTGATCATCCGGACCGGCAACGACTCCCGGACCTCGAACTTCCTCCCCTGGCTCGCGAACGGCCACGAGTCGGCCGTCTACTTCTGCGCCCCCTACTGGCCGGCGTTCAGGAAGATCGACCTTCTCCGGGCGATGCGGGTCTACGACCAGCGCATGCGCTTGAAAGAGCGTCTGGCCCGGTAGGCTCTCACCTTCCAAACCGCCGCGCCCGCGACTGGAAGTCCCTGAGCGCCCGGAGGAAGTCCACCTTCCGGAGCAGCGCCCAGTTGACGTCGAGGAAGAAGAGTTCCGAGTAGACCGACTGCCAGATCAGGAAGTCGGTCAGGTGGTCGCCGCCGGTCTTGATGACCAGATCCGGCTCGTACTTGAAGGTGAGGTAGGACTCGAGCACGTCCTCGTCGACGGAGTCCGGGTCCATGCCGTCCTCGGCCATCCGCCGGACGCAGCAGGCGATCTCCTCCCGCCCGCTCTTTCCGATCGCGACCGTCACGTTCATCCCCTCGCCGCGGACCTCCTTTGTCTCGCGGTAGTGGAGCGTCAGGCGTGCGATCGAGGAGATTGTGCGGATACGGGGGAGGCAGCGCTCCAGCCGGGCCGGGTCGGGGGTGCTGATATGGAACATGGCGCTCCGGATCCCGAGGTCGCGGCACCACTCCGCGGCGCGGTAGAGGTTGTCCGGGGCATCGAGCATGTCCTGGCCGGTGATCATGAAGCAGATCTGCTCGGGAAGCGTGTGGAGGTCCGAGAGCAGGATCCTCTCGTAGAGGCGGTAGATCAAGACCGCCACTCCAGCAGCCCGGATAGTGAGAGGGCATTTAAGATCTCGTCCGGAGCGCACCAGCCCCGGCGTGCCAGCATGATCCCGTTACGCATATTTGCAAACTCGCCGGTGCGGTGAGCGTCGGTCCCTGCAGCCAGTTTCACTCCTCTCTTCTTCGCTTGCTGAATATAAATATCCTCAAGATCGAGCCGGTGGGGCGACGAGTTGATCTCGAGCGCGGTCTCCGTCTCCGCCGCGTGCGCCATGACGCGTTCGAGGTCGACCGCGTAGGGGGGCCGCCGGTCCAGAAGCCGGCCGGTGGGATGGCCGATGATATCGACGTGCTCGTTCTCCATCGCGGTGAGGATGCGCCGGGTCAGGACGTCCTGGTCCTGGGCGAACCCCGAGTGGACCGAGGCGATCACCAGATCGAGATCGGCGAGGACCCGGTTCTCGTAGCCGAGGCTCCCGTCGCTCCTGATATCCACCTCGCTCCCGCAGAGGAGCTCGCAGTCGTGCCCCCGGTTGATCTGCTCGATCGCGGCCCGCTGCTTTGCGAGGGCCTCCGGGCTCACCTTTGAAGAATGGTCGGTGATCGCGATGTACTCGTAGCCCCGCTCGTCCCCCGCCTCCGCCACGTCCTCAAGCGACTGCCTCCCGTCGCTCCAGACGGTGTGGGAGTGAAGGTCGCCCCGCACGTCGCAAAGGTCGATGAGGTCGGGGAGGGCGTGCCGGAGGGCGAGTTCGACCTCGCCGCGGTCCTCGCGGAGTTCCGGGGGGACGGCCTCCATGCCGAGGAAGGCGAAGACCTCTTCCTCGCTCGCGAAGGTGTGGAGCCGGCCGTCGGCGTCGACGAGGCCGTCGGGCGAGAGCCGGTAGCCTCTCGCGAGCGCCGCCTCCCCGAGCCTCTCCAGGAACCCGGCCGACCCCGTGGCGCAGAGGAGCGCGGTGCCGTACCGGGCAGGCTCGGTGAACCGGACCGAGAGAGGCGCTCCTCCGGCGACGGCGGCGATCCGGTCCGCGAGGCCGTCCGGGGCGGCGGTCGTCACGATTGCGACCCTCCCGATCGTGGGGGCGCCCCGGCGGTAACTCCCTGCAACGGCGTGCTCTCCGTCCAAAAAGAGCGCCGCGACCCTCGCGACCAGCGCCCCGGCCTGCGGCCGGGTCATCCGGTCCGGCCGGTCGCGGGACTGCCGGATCCCGCGTGCGATCATCTCCTCCTTCTTCGCCCCGAAACCGGGGAGCTTCCGGACCCGGCGGCTCTTCACCGCCCGCTCGAGATCGTCGAGCGTCAGGATGCCGAGCCTCTTCCAGAGGAGGTGCAGGGTCCGGGGTCCCACCCCGCTGATCTCGAGGAGGGCGATGAGCGATTCTGGGACGACGGCCCGGAGGTCGTCGAGTTCCTGAAACGACCCGGTCTGTGCGATCTCGCGGATCTCTCCGGCTATCCTCTCGCCGATCCCCGGGATGCGGATGAGTTCCTCCTCGCCGAGCCCCGCGACCGGGAGGGCGAGCCGCTCGACCTGCCGTGCCGCCCGCTCGTAGGCCCCGCTCCGGTGCCGGTCGTCCCCCGCGATCACGAGCAGGCGGCTCATCGATGCAAGCCGGTCGGCGATGGCCTCGTTTGTGACCTGCTCCTCCTCGCTCACCATTCCCGATCAAACCCCGGTTCTGTTGGCGCCTGATCCCATGGCACCATACAAACTCATAAACTGCTACAGGTAAAAAAGAATGTAGCATGCTTCCCTCCGCATTCGAGGATTACCTTGAAGCAATCCTCACGATCACGGGAGACGGCGGACGGCCGGCGACGCTCGCAGAGATAGCGGCGGCGCTCGGCACCGGGGCGGCGGCGGCCGAGACGACCGTCGATTCGCTCGCGGAAGAAGGATACCTGGAGCGGGTATCCGGCGACGCCGTCAGGCTGACCGCGAAGGGATCCACGGTGGCATCAACGGTGGCGCGGAAACACCGGGTCCTCCAGTGTTTCCTGACCGAGATGCTCGGCGTCGACGAGGCTGCGGCGGATAAAGAGGCCTGCACGCTCGAGCACGGCATCTCCGATGAGACGATCGAACGGCTCTCCTCCTACATGGGCGGCACCCGGTGCCCGCCGGGGCATCAGGGATGCTGCCGGGGTCGCGAAGCCTGCACCCTCCTCGACTGCAAGGAAGGGGATCTCGTCCGGGTGGCGATGGTCCGGGGAGCCCGGCGGAACCGCCGGCTCCTCGACCTCGGCATCTTCCCTGGCGAGGTCGTGGAGATCCGGCGCAAACTCCAGAACAAATCGGTCGTCGTCAGGGTAAAGGATTGCGACATCGCCATCAGCCCCGAGATCGCGGCGTCGATCCTCGTGGAGTCGTGTCCATGAAGTTCGCCCTGATCGGCAACCCCAGCGTGGGCAAATCCCTGATCTTCAACCAGCTCACCGGTCTCGGGGTCGAGGTGAGCAACTACCCCGGCACCACCGTCGAGCTGCAGCGGGGCAACACCTGCTTCCAGCGCGAGATCGTCGAGTTGATCGACCTCCCCGGCGTCTACTCGCTCGACGGGAGTTCGGACGAGGAAGCCCTGGCCCGCCGGCTCCTTGAAGCGCAGGAGGCCGACGCGGTCATCGCGGTCGTCAACGTCACGCGCCTCGAGCGCAACCTCTACCTCCTCCTCCAGGTGGCGGAGTACGGCATCCCGATGGTCGTCGTCCTGAACATGGCCGACGACGCCGCGCGGCAGGGGCTCGAGATCGACCCCGGCCCGATCCGCGACCTCCTCGGCGTCGAGGTGATCCAGGCGGCCGCAGCGCAGGGGAAGAACATCGACCGGATCATCCCGGCGGCTCTTGCCGCTTCCCCGCCGCGGATGGTCGAGATCCCCTACGACCACCATGTGGAGGCGGCCGTCAGGAGCCTTGAGAAGATGTTTGCGGCCGACCGGCGTGAGAGCCTCTTCGCGCTCCAGGGGCTCGGCGACAACCCGGACCTCCTCGAAGCGGCCGGCACGATCGCCGACGAGATCGAGTCCCGGCACCGGATGACGGTCGCTCAGATCATCGCGACCAACCGGCACAACTTCGCCCGCCGGATCGCCGACCGTGTCATCACGAAGGAGGCGCCGGCCCCCCGGACCGACCCCGACAGCATCCTGACACGGTTGATACCCGGGATCCCGATCCTCCTCTCGATCCTCATCGGGATGCTCCTCTTCGTCTTCGTCGTGGGTTCGTTCCTCGAAGGGATCATCGTGGAGCTCTTCGACCTCTTCGCGATAGAACCGTTCCTCGCGCTCTCGCTGCCTCCTCTCGCCGAAGAGCTGGGGATCTCCATCCTGCTCGCCCTCCAGGCCGGCCTGGGGATAGCCTTCCCCTACGTCTTCCTCTTCTACATCATCATCTCGATCCTCGAGGACTCAGGGTACATGACGCGGGCGGCGTTCCTCGCCGACAACGCGATGCACCGGGTCGGGATGCACGGGGGAGCGGTCATCCCCCTCACCCTGGCGTTCGGGTGCAACGTCCCGGCCGTGATGAGCATCCGGCTTCTCCGCTCCCGGCGGGAGCGGATCATCGCCTCGTTCCTGGTCACGATGGTCCCCTGCTCGGCGCGGACCGTCATCATCGCCGGGATCGTGGGGAGTTTCGTCGGTATCGGGGCGGCGTTCAGCGTCTACGGGATCGTCTTTGGCCTGATCCTCGCAACAGGCCTCGTCCTCTCCCGCGTGACCCCCGGCGATCGGTTCGGGATGATCATGGAGATGGTGCCCCTCCGGCGGCCCGACCCGAGGCTGGTGACGAAGAAGGCCTGGGCGCGCCTCTCGGAGTTCCTCTTCATCGCCATGCCCCTCCTCCTCGCAGGAAGCGTCGTCCTCGGCCTGCTCGAGTTCTTCGGTATCATGGCGATCTTCGGGAGCCTGATGGAGCCCTACACCACGGCCCTCCTCGGCCTGCCCGGCTACACGGCGACGGCGCTCATCTTCGGGATCCTCAGAAAGGAGATGGCGTTTGAGACCCTTGCGATCCTCGCGGGAACCGCCGATCTCGGTTCGGTCCTCACGTCCCTCCAGCTCTACATCTTTGCGGTCGTGACGGTCCTCTTCGTCCCCTGCCTCGCGACGATCACGGTCCTCCTGCGCGAAGTCGGCTCGAAGATCACGCTGGCGGTCACTGTCTATACCGTGGCGCTCGGCCTCCTCATCGGAGGCCTTATCTACCGTCTCCTGGCATAATACTCTGTAGCGCTATGTACCTCTACGAGACCGGCATCCCGGTGATCGACAGGGATTTCCGCGGCCTGCGGGCTGCGACGAACATCCTCCTTCTCGCGCCCCCCCTCTCCTACGCCGAACATCTCGCATACCGGATCGCCTACCCCCGCGACGGGGAGTGGACGGTCGTCCTCTCGACCGACGAGCGTGCCTCCGATGTCGCCGGGGCGTTCCGGCGGCAGGGGCCGGGCATGAACCGGGTCGGGATCATCGATGCCGTCACGAAGAGTTCGGTGCCGAACCTGCGGGACACGCCGAAGGCGAAGTTCGTCACGAGCCCCCTCGACCTGACGAGCATGGGGATCAAGTTCTCGCGGATGGTCGAGGATATGTGGAGAGAGGCGGTGATAGCCGAGCCGCCTGGCCCGATGCCCCCGCCGGTCCGGCTCTGCCTCAACTCGGTCTCGACGCTCCTCATGTACGCGCGGCTGGAGGTGACCTTCAAGTTCCTCCACGTCATCACGAACCGGGTCAAGAAACTCGAAGGGGTCGGGATCTACGTCCTCAACAGCGAGTCGTTCGATGAGCGGACGGTCTCGACGATCAAGCAGTTGATGAGCATGGTCATCGAGGTGAGGACGGACGACGGGCGGCAGTCGGTGGAGCGGGACTTCCGGGTCACGGGGATCCACGGCAGGACGACCCCCTGGATCCGTTACTTCTACGAGGATGGAGCGCTCACGATTGAGGGATGACGATGACACTCTTCTCGCCGCGTCCGGGGGCGGACCGGCCATGCTGACGTTCGTGGGCCTCGGCCTCTACGACCTCGGGGACATCTCGGTCAAAGGCCTTGAGTGTGTAAGGAATGCCGACGCCGTCTTTCTCGAGGCCTACACCTCCCGGCTGATGGGGACGGACGTCCCCGCGATGGAGGCGTTCTTCGGCAAAGAGGTCCGCGTGCTCGGACGCGAGGACGTCGAGCAGGACCCCCGCGAGATCCTCGATGCCGCCGCCACGGGCCGGGTGGCGTTCCTGACCGGGGGAGACCCGATGGTCTCGACGACGCACGCGGATCTCCGGATGCGGGCGGCAGCCGCGGGGATCGAGACCTCGATCATCCACGCCTCGTCGATATCGAGCGCCGTCTGCGGCCTTTCCGGCCTCCAGAACTACCGGTTCGGGAAGTCCTGTTCGGTGCCGTTCCCGGCGAAAGGCTGGTTCCCGACGGCCCCCGTCGAGACGGTCGCGGCGAACCTGGCCTTGAATCTTCATTCGCTCGTCTACCTCGACATCCAGAAAGACCGCTACATGCGCGTCTCAGAGGCGATCGCGATCCTCGAGGAGATGGCGGAGAAGGCCGGGATCGAGCCGCCCGCGCTCTACGTGGGGATCGCCCGGGCGGGCTCGGCGCAGCCGGTCGTCCGCGCGGGGACCGGCGCGAGACTGAAAGAGACGGACTTCGGGCCCCCGCTCCATATCCTCGTCGTGCCGGCGGAGCTCCACCCGGTGGAGCGGGAGTACCTGGAGGCCTTCGCCGGCCTATGATCCTTGAGGCGTACGGGGACCTCTTCTCCGCAGCTCTCCGCCGGACCTCCATCACGGTTCCGGGGGGGACCCTCCTCTACCTGGTGGCCGGCGAGGTGCTCGAGATGGCCGCCGCCTACCGGAGCGACGGCTTCTCGTTCCTTCATGGGGATGACCCGGTGAACGCGCTTGCCGCGTTTGCCTACGGGCTCGGCTGGCTGGACGCGGGCTCGCAGCTCGGTCTGCTCGGCCGCGAGGCTGCCCACTCCCCGGATACCGTCGACGCGGAGATCCCGGCATCACGGCAGGCCCACCTTGTCGAGAAGACCCACCGCTACCGGCGGATGCTCTCTGCCGCCCTCGCGGCGGCCGAAGTGGGGCCGGACGTCGCGAGCCCGCTCCACGCCGGGGCCCGGGCTTTCCACGCCGCGGCTGAATCCTGGTACGCGGAGGGCGTCGAGCACCTCGAGGGCGGCGACCTCCCCGGCGCCCTCGCCCGGTTCAGTTACGGCTACGCCTGGCTCGATGCCGGCGTCCGTGCGGGGCTCTTTGCGATCGCCGGCGACCGGGGACTCTTTACGGTATGAGGCTCCGGGGGATATCTTTTCTCGCCCGGAATAAACTCATCGTTAAATAGTTGCTGCACGATACTTTATTAGTCCGATTTCGGGTGTTTTTTCGTGAAATCGCCCGAAGGTCTGCCGGCCGGGGAACGTGGTGATGAAGAAGTCTCAGTGGAAGTGGCTGCTCGTCTCGATCGGGTTCAGCACTCTCGTCATGGCCGGCGTCCTGTACTTCACCGTCGACGAGACGACGATCGAGTACCTCAGCCGCGTGAGCCCGTTCTACCTGGCTCTTGCCGTCCTCCTCCACATCCTCTCGCTGGTCTTCTGGGCGATGCGGATCAAACTGATGTCGGCGTCGCTCGGCTACCGGGTGGGCTTGAAACACTGCCTGAACCTGGTCCTCGCCAACATGCTCGTCGCGGCGGTCACCCCGTCGCAGGCGGGCGGGGAGCCGGTCAGGGTCCACGAGCTCTACCGGGCGGGCGTCCCGGTCGGCGACGCCACCGCCGTCGTCGTGATGGAGCGGATCCTTGATGGGATCGTCCTCGGAGCCCTCGGCGCCTTCTCCATGCTCTTCCTCGGGAGGTACTGGAGCAGCCTCACCTCCGGCTTCAGCGGCGCGAGTCTCCTGATGTACTCCGCCTGGATCTTCGTCATCCTCGGCGTGCTGGCCTTCGTCTACTCGGTGAAGAACCCCGACAAGCTCAAGCGTGCCCTCAAGGGGATCTCCCGGTGGGTCGACCGGCGCCGGCGCGTCAAGAGACTCGATAGCCTCTTTGAGTCGATCGACCGCGAGGTGGACAACTTCAACTGCGGTCTCGTCAAGTTCGTGAACCACGGCAAGGTCGGCCTCGTCTGGGGATTCATCTTCACGGCGCTCTTCTGGTTCTCGGAGTTCGCCATAGCCTCGATGCTTCTTATGGGCCTCGGCCAGTCGCCCTTCATCATCGAGTCGTTCGTCGTCCAGCTCGTCCTCGCCGTCATCATGATGATCCCGCTCACGCCGGGCGGGTCGGGGGTCGCGGAGCTCGGCGCCACGTCGCTCTACAGCCTCTTCGTCCCGTCCGCGATCGTCGGCGTCTTCGTCCTCCTCTGGCGGCTGATCCTCTACTACCTCAACGTTTTCCTCGGCCTGCTGCCGGGTCTCTCCATCGTGCGGCGCGAGTTCCTCGCCCGGGCCGGAAAGCAGCGGCGGTGATTGACCCCAAGGTTTAAACACTATCAGGCTGATGGTCACAGGATCACATGACTGCTCAAAGTTGCAGGGTGCAGGGCGTCTTCATGTCGGTGAGCGAGATGGGAGCGGCGCCGACAGTCGTCCTGGACGCCGGGGCCGACAGCACCGTACCAATCTACGTCGGGCTCTGGGAAGCGATCTCGATCAATAACGCCTTAAATAGCGAGATGCTCCCCCGCCCCATCACCCACGACCTGATCATCGAGCTCTTCCGGAACTTCGATATCTCCCTCGACGGCCTGCACATCGACTCCCTGGAGGAAGGGGTCTTCTACGCCAAACTCCTCCTCCGGCAGGGGACCCGGACCGAGATCATGGACTGCCGGCCGAGCGACGGGATAGCCATCGCTCTCCGCTACCGGGCACCCATCATGATCGAGGACACGGTCGTCGAGTCCGCGGCGGTCAAAAAGGACGATCTGCCGAAGATGGTGGATCTAAAGGAGTATCTTTAGCGGTCGAAAGGCCGCTGAATGCCGGTGAACCGGGCCGCGACTCCCCGGGTGGGACTCCATAATCGCCTGGTACCACTCGATGTGAGTGGAGGCCGCCTCCTCGCGTGAGATACGGCTGTAGAGGCAGCAATTTGGTCTCACGCGAAGGCGCGAAGCCGCGAAATCCGGTCAGACATTGGTGAGCCCCTTCGCGTTCTTCGCGGCTTCGCGTGAGGCATGAGCCGGGTCCGGCCTCCCGGCGGCAACCCTGTTCTTGAAAAATATGGCTCTGTTGAAATGGTCTACACCCTCTGGAGAACACTCAGTTACGTGGAGAGGGTACTGGTGTGACCTCACGCGAAGCCGCGAAGGCGCGAAGCCTGAAATGGGTGTTGACAGCCTCTTTCGCGTTCTTCGCGGCTTCGCGTGAGTCAAGATGTATGGATAATCCTGCAATGGACTCGATCTCAGGGAGAGGGTTTCAACAGAGCCAAAAATATTACTTCCGGCGCGACGCCAGTTCCGCGAGCACGTCCTCGACATCCGTGCCCGAGGCCTTGAGCGCCACCAGGAAGTGGAAGAGAAGGTCGGCGGCTTCCGAGACCGTCCGTTCCGGGACCTGATTCTTTGCGGCAAGGATGAACTCGACCGCCTCTTCCCCGACCTTCTCGAGGGACTTGTCGACCCCCTTCCGGTGGGTCAGGACGGAGCTGACGTAGCTCTCGGCCGAGGGGTGCTCCGCACGGTCGAGGATGACCTCCCAGACCTCTTCGAGGACGGCCCAGTCACGCATGGGTCTCCTCCTCCCGTGCCAGGACCTCGCCGAGGTCGGTATCGAAGTAGCGGGAGAGCAGAAGCCGCGCTTTCTCGATGGTGCATCCCCCTTTCCCGATGGCTATGCCGAGATCGCCCTTGTTGATATAGATGGTGAGCCTCCCGTCCTCCTCGCGGCGGGTGCCGACCACCTGGGCCGGTTTGAAGACGTTCCGGGTGAACGTCTCGACCTCCGAGGAGTACTCGACCATCTCGGTCCGCCTCCCGAGGACCCGCTGCATCTTGCGGATGTTGCTTCCCTTTCTTCCGATGGCGAGGCCCATATCTCCTTCTTTTATGATGTATACGATGCGGTCGAAGCGCTCGTCGATGATGCAGTCGAGCGCCGTCGCCCTGGTAAGAATTCTCAGCTCTTCGATGTATCTTCGTTCTTTAAAACATATTGTTCGTATCATTAGAGAAGTCCCCGATGGGAATGATGCGGTATGATATAGTCGCTCGGGGAATATATATCTAGGTTCCTTTCGTTCCTGCCGGGCTAGCACTTCTGCAGGATCACCTTGATGGCCGCTCCTTCTCCCGGTCTGCCGGGTATGCGGTCCGCCGCCCAGACGCGGCCGCCGTACCGGGCGACGAGGGTCTTGACGATATGGAGGCCGAGTCCCCTGCTCCCCGACGCGGACGCGGTCTTGTTCCCCCGGTCGAACCGGTCGAAGATGTTGGGCTTTAAGTGGTCCGGTATGCCGATACCGTTGTCGGCGATCGTCATCGTCACGGTATCGGCGGTCTCCGTGACGGAGATCTCGACCCTGACCTTCATCCCCCCGAACTTGACGCTGTTGCTGATCAGGTTCGATACGACGTCTTCGAGGAGGGGGCTCGCCCAGACCATGCGGCTCTCCGGCTCGTAGCGGATGTCGATCCCGGCGTAGCGCCGGATCTGACTCTCGACGATCCTGTTCAGGTCGACCGGTTCGAGTCGGATCCGGTGCTCGTCGAGCGCATTTAGGAGTTCGACGTTCTTGATGACGGTGATCCCCTGCTCGACCGTGTTCTTGACCCTCTGCGCGAGTTCCGCCTCCTCGCCGGAGAGCCGCTCGCGGAGCATCTCGATGACCGTCGCCGCGACCATGCTGGTGTTGTAGATATCGGTCCCGAGCAGGTCGAGGTAGAGGCCGGCTTTCCGGCCGGTCTCCTGGAGGGCCCGATCGCGGAGGAGGTCGCCGGAGATGTCGCGGCAGACCCCGGCGGCCGAGGCGATCTTCCCCGCCGAGTCGTGCAGGGGGTGGATGATGATCTGGAACGGCCGCCGGTCGCCGCCCCAGGTCAACGACCGGGTCTCCGTGATGACCTCTCCCCCGGCGATCGCTCTCTGCGCGGCCCCGACCAGGAACTCCGCCTCATCGGCCGGGAAGAGGGCGCGGGCGCTCCTGCCCACGACCTCTTCGGTATCGGGGGCGCCGGTCCGGAAGAACCGGGTGAAGATGCCGTCCCCGTCGAGGGTGAAGATCATGCCGGGCAGGGAGGCCGCGAGGATCCGGACCTGCTCCTCCGGGATGCCGGGGTCCGTCTCCGCAGAGGCGTCCCGGAAGGTCTCGAGCACCCCGGCGAGCCTGCCGGCTTCGTCGTGGAGGGGGGCCGCCATGCAGACGACGGCTCTCCCGGACGCGAGGGGGATCCGCGACTCGGCGAGCATCCCTTCGCCCTCGTGGGGCAGCAGACGGTAGTCGCCGCTCCCGGGCTCGTCCCGGGCCAGGACGCAGTCCGCAAGCGTGGGGCGCTTCTCGCCGAAGAGCGCCTGCCCGTGGGCAAAGCCGTCTCTCCCGACGATCTCCTCCGCGGAGACGCCCGTATACTGTTCCATGCCGTTGTTCCAGACGACGACCCGCCCTGCGCAGTCGAGGACAAGTGCCGGCTGCTCCAGGTGGTTGAAGATACTCATGGGTATTCGGCTGCAGTTCGTGGACTCGCTGAATCGTTTCTGGTTCATCTTCACACGCATCACCCGGGAACGGCTCTCGCCCCCTATAAAGCCGCCAGCCGATCCACCGGATCTCGCGGGTGTCTCTCGTGCTGGCGGGTGCCGCGTCATGCACTCTTGCCGGCCCCGGCCCCGGGGATCGCCCTGCCTTTCTGCGGCTGCTTCGGCGGCCGTCATGAAGACAGGGCGATCCCGGGGTCCGGGACGAACGCGCTGGAAAAAGTGTCTGGAAGCGCCGGTTAAAAGGGTGTCTGTTTATTCCTTCAGGTATATATCTCCCGTGGGATGTAATATTTATACTTTGCCTGATGACTCCGGTGCATATCCGCCACTGTTTGATCTATCGCTCCGTTTTACACTTTCCCGGGCTTAACGGCCCACTCACAGTACCCTTTTGCCCGCGGGTGCGGGAACGCGGGAGAGGCCGTCTGGGGCCGGTGAAGTAACTTAATATTTGAGTATTTGCAGATCATAGATGATGTTCGGGCGCTACATGGGCTCTTTTCATCGGGAATACGGCGATATTATGGTGGAGGCCGAGCGGGCTAACGGTCTTCTCACCTACCGGCGCAGGTGCGGGGAGCAGACGTTCGAGCGGATCCTGGTCACGAAGACGGGCGAGATGATCATCAACCCGGTGGAGCCGGTCAATCTCCCCAAAGAGATCACGAACTACCTCCAGGTGGAGTTCTCCCCGATGGTCCTCGAGCCCGGCACCACCCAGACGGTCTACCTGAAGTTCCCCGTTGAGATCGGCGTCTTCCTCGAGTCTGCAAAGGACATCGAGGTGCTGGACGTCTTCGCCAACGGCAGCCAGAAGTACACGCTCTACGGTCCCCAGACGAACGGGGTCATCGCCCGGTACCACCGGAGCGCGGTCTACTCCGAGATCCCCTCAGTCGAGTGCTTCTGCGAGGGCGTGATGGAACTCTCCATCACGAACGCATCCCGCGAGTGGGTGGAGGTCTCGCAGGTCGTCTTTGACAGCACCGATATGAAGATCTACTACAACGACTTCGTGACGACCACCGCCACGATGAACATCATCAGCGCCAACCTGGCGGAGACGGACTTCGTCGACGCGCCCCTCCGGCCGGGGATGGTGAAGTCCGTCGAGCTCTATGCGGCCCGCAAGATCCCGGTGATCAACCGGGGCTACCTGATGGAGTGGGGATTCACATGAACTTCAACGTGACCGAGATCCTGGAGATGCCCGTCGGCATCGGGGATATCACCCTCGAGCATCTCGTCTACTTCATCGTCATCCTCACCCTCGGCGTCACCGTCGCGAGGATCGTCTCAAAGAACGTCCGACGAGCCCTCACGGACAGGTTGCCCAAGAGCGAGCGCGAACTGGTGACGAAACTGATCTACTACGTCATCGTCGTCTGGGCCTTCGTCTTCGCCCTCCCGCAGCTCAACGTCGACCTCTCCGGTCTCCTGGTGGCCGGAGGAATCGTCGGTCTGGTCATCGGTTTCGCAAGCCAGAGCGTCGTCTCGAACCTGATCTCCGGTCTCTTCCTGATGTTCGAGCGCCCGATCAAGATCGGCGACAACATCAACGTATCGGGCGTCACCGGCAGCGTCGAGGACATCCGCGTCCTCTCGACCGTCGTCAAGATGTACGACGGGATCTATGTCCGGATCCCGAACGAGAAGATCTTCACCTCGAACATCACGAACTACGTCCAGAACGCGGCCCGGAGGTTCGAGTACGAGATCGGGATCCGGTACCAGGACGACGCGGACAAGGCGATCCGGATCACCAGAGGGGTCATCGCGAGCCACCCCTTCGCGCTGAAGAACCCGGCCCCCTCGGTCTACGTCGACAACCTCGGTGACGACGGGGTCAACCTGATGGTTCGCATCTGGGCGCCGGCCCGGGAATGGTGGGATGTCAGGACCGACCTCCTCTGGAGGATCAAGCAGGAACTCGAAGCGAACGGCATCGAGATGCCCTTCCCGCAGCGCACTGTCTGGTTTGCCGACGGACTCGAGGTGAAGAACCGGGCTGCCCGAAAGAACGAGAGGGAGGAGTAACCCTTTTTTTCAGACCCGGTGCACCCTCCCGGCCCCACCCGGCCGGAAGGAGTCCGGGTAACGCCCCGCGAGGTCCCCTATCCTATCGGTGCAGTGGGATGCGGAGAGGTACTTCACCCCGGCGAGGGCCCCGACGTCCTCGTCGGTGACGGTGTGCAGCCCGCCGATGACGCCCCATACCGGCCCGACCTCTGAGACCCGATCGACTATCCGGCCGACGTGGGGGTGGGCGCACCCGGTGACGACCAGGTAGCCGTCCGGCACGGCGATCGCGAGCGACTGTTCGCGGATATCGGTCCCGAGCGGTCCGGTCGCCGCGATCCCCTCAGCGATCCCGGTCCAGCCGGCCGTGATCCGGGGCTCGGTGTACTCCCGGATGAGCGCGAGCGTCTTTTCGGAGAAACCGTCGTGGACGTAGACCTCCATCGACGGGTTTGCCGCGAGGATCGCCGCGATGCCGCCGATATGGTCGTGGTGGTCGTGGGAGAGGACGAGCGTTCCCACGGCCGCGGGATCGATGCCGAGCGCCTGCATGTTCCTGAGGAGGACGTCGCCGCGCTCCCCGGTATCGAAGAGCAGCCCCGCCTCCTCTACCAGGCAGGAGAACCCCCAGTCGGGGGTGAGCCCCTCCCGGCAGGGGATGTTGTTGTAGACCTCGATGATGGTGGGCATAGAAGAGACTCCACCTACCTGATCATCCCTCGGGGGCGATTATCCTTCCCGATGAGGCAGGAGGCCGGGTCCGGGGCTCGGAGCACCCCGGACCTGCAGACGAAAAATGGGTTTGCGAGAGGGTTACACGATGACGTAGGAGATGGAGACGCTCGCGGTCACGTCGATCTCACCGGCCTCGAGCGGGGTCGGGACGGCGCTGCCCACCGCCTTCTCCATGCCCATGTAGCGGCTGTCGTAGGCCATGGGGATGTAGTTGTTCCCGACGTTGACCTCTTTGACGTCGACGATCCTCTTGCCGAGGGCCGCGGCGACCGCGTCCGCGTCGCCCCGCGCCTGCGCCACGGCGGCGGTCAGGGCCTGGGAGCGGAACTCCTGCTGCCTTGCGTCGCTTAAGGTGAACGCGAACCGGTCGACCCGGTTTGCACCGTTCGCGACGGCGATGTCGACGATCTCGCCGGCACGGTTGACGTCGTTTAGCGTGACTTCAAGGGTGTTGGTGACGCGGTAGAACCTGACCTTTGAGTCGCCGAAGGGCCGGCTGTCGCTCTCGGTCACCGGGTAGATGCTGTAGGCGGCGGTCCTGATGTCCCTGGCCGGGATGCCGGCGTTCTTCAGGGCGTTGATCACGGTGTCCATCTTCCGGGCGTTCTCTTGCTGCGCCGTCTTGACGTCGGCGTGCTCGGTCTCGACCGCGAAGACGATGACGGCCTGGTCGGGCGTGGTCGTCACTTTGCCGGTGCCGAAGACATAGATCAGTTTGTCTTTAGATTCCTCCGGGAGCTGGGCGGTGACGTTCCCGATCACCGCTGCGCAGAGGACCATCAGGGCGATCCCCAGAAGTGCTGTCTTTCCTCGCATAAGTATCAATCATCTCTTGGTTCGGTCAAAATAAATATCTTGCTTTAGCTACGAGAATTTTCGTAACTTTACTTTGAGGAATCGCTAAACGGGGTGTTTATATTTGGATTTGAGTCGCCGCTCACTCCCCGCCGCTCTCCGGGATCAGCCCGGCCGCCGCCACCAGCCGGGCGATCAGGACCGCGATATAGAGGGTCCCGCTCACGGTCTCGAGCAGGGCAAGCGACCGGGCCTGGTCGGTGAGCGGCGTGATGTCGCCGTAGCCCAGCGTCGCGAGGGTGACGAAGCTGTAGTAGATGAACGTGGGGAAGGTGAAGGCCGCGTCCGGCTGGCTGCTCGCAAACGATCCGGGGTTGACGGTCTCGACGAGGCTGTAGGCGGTCGCCCAGGTGAGGCCCATGAGGAGGTAGACGGAGACCGCTCCGGAGATGGTGTCGGAGGTGACCCGGCGTGCACTGACGACCCGCAGGAGGCAGATGAGTGCGGTGAAGGCGTAGAAGAGGAGCGTGAAGATGCTCTCGGCAGTGCCGAGGGCGGGGACCCCGGTGATGATATAGAGCCAGCCCAGGCCGAAGGCGGGGACGGCGAGGAGGGCGGCGATCACGACCTGCCGCCGCCGGTTGCTCACGGCGTAGACGCCGGTGGTCAGGACAAACCACGAGAGCACTTTCAGGGCGATCGGGTCTGCGCCCACGTAGGGGTAGACGGCGAGCAGGAGGATGAGGGCGGCGAGGAGGTAGTGGAACTGCATGGCCCTGGCGCGGGCGAGGTACCGGGCGAGAGGCCCTCTCATGCTCCGGCCTCCAGGGCCCTGATCGCGTCGAGCATCTCCCCGGCGGACCGGTAACGGTCGGCGGGGTCTTTTGCGAGGCAGCGGAGGATGACCGCATCAAGCCCCGCGAGGGCGGGGTCGAGCGCCGACGGGGGAGCCGGCTCTGCGTTCCTGACGGCGAGGGCAAGTTCCCCGGCCCCTTCGCCGGCAAACGGGGTTTTGCCCGTCGCCATCTCATAGAGGACGGCGCCGAGCTGGTAGATGTCGGTCGCGGCCCCCGTCCGCCCGAACCGTTCCGGGTCTATCTGTTCGGGGGCCGCGTAGGCGAGGGTGAACCCGGCGGCACCGGTCTCCCGGGTCTCCGCCGGCCTCGTGCTCGTCCCCCAGTCGGCGATCTTCGGCGTCAGGTCGTCGGCAAGAAGGATGTTGCCGGGCTTGATGTCGCGGTGGACGATACCCCGCCCGTGGGCGTAGGCGAGCCCGGCGGCGATCCCGGCAGCGATCCGGAGGGCTTCGGCCGGCGGGAGGGGTTTTTTCAGGCTATCGAGGCTCCGGGGCAGGTACTCCATCTCGACGAACGGGATGGGGAGGATGTTGACCGAGCGGACCCGGACGATGTTCGGATGGACCAGGTCCTCCTGGAACCGCATCTCCCGCATGAAGGTCTTCCCGGTCGCCTCGTCGTAGGAGACCGGGACCTTGACCGCCACGGTCATGCCGTCGTCGCCTCTCATCGCGGAGAAGACCTGGCCGAGCCCCCCTCTCCCGACGAAGGCGACCCGGTCGTAGCGGCCGGCAAGTTCCGCCGGGAACCCTGGCGGGTGGAGGGGCGGCATCGTCTGATATGCGTCGGGCGGGACGGTGGCCGCCGCCGCCTCTTCCTGCGGCCTCCTGAGGTGCATGCCGATTGCGGCGCCGGCGCCGACCAGGAGGAGGGCGAGGAGAACCCCCGGCCAGGGGGACCCGTCCTGGCCGGGGCTTGCAACGGTCTCCGTCGGCACCGGGGTGACGGTCGCTTCCGGTGACGGAAGGGCGGTCGGGGTTGTCGCCGGCGTGACGGTCGGTTCCGGCGAGGGGACTGTCGTGGGCGTGGGCTCCGGCGTGGTGCCGCCTTTGCCGTTGTCCGGCTTCTTTGTGGCCTCGAGAGCCTTCTCTGAGGCGCTGGAGTGCTCCGGGGGGCCTCCCGCGCCGGCTACCGCGGGGACGAGGGCGGCGAGAAGGAGGGCGGCCGCGAAGAGGAGGGCCGCCATCCGGTCAGGCCGCATCCGGCGGTCGCACCCCCCCGGGCAGGACGAAGACGAGCGTCGCCCCCGAAGGCCCCTTCGCGAGTTCGACGAGGTCGCCGTCGCAGAGCTCCCGCTTCGCCCCCCGCCCGACCTCGTTCCCGTTCACGAAGGTCCCGCCCGTGCTGCCGGAGTCCTCGATGAACCAGGCGCCCTGCCGCCGGGTGAGCCGGGCGTGCGGGCGCGAGACCCGGGTGACCGCCGCGTACTCCTCGCCGAGCACGATCTCCTGCCCGGACCGCGGGGGCGCGTCCGGGTCCGCCCGGCCCAGGGCGACACTCTCCTCCCCGACCGGGAAGACCTTCCCGTCGTCCGCCCCCCCAAGGAGGATGAGGGCCGGGCTCTGGTCGGCGAACTCGCCCGAGAACGTCTCCCGGACACCGGCAAGCTTCTCTGCGAGCACGGCGTCCGTGAGCGTCAGGTTCAGGTTCGCAAACAGTCCGAGACTCCTCGTGATCGCCTCAAGCCCCCCCGGCACGAGCGAGTACTTCCAGACCGGGTGGACTCCCTTCGCCGTCGGCCGCGAGAGGCCCGCCTCCTTCCGGACGACCCCGATGCCCATCAGTTTGTCGAGGTGCTTCTTGGTGTTCTCGTAACTCGTCTCGATCTCGTGGGAGATCTGCCGGACGTCCTTGGGTTTCCGCTCGATCACCTTCAGGATCTTCAGGCGCGTGCTGCTGCTCAGCACGTCCAGGTATTCGGAGAGTTCCTGTAAGTCGTCGGTGCTGGTATCGAGGATCAGTGTCCTTGAGTCGTCGTCGCGGGTCATGGCTCTCCTGCCGGCCTCCTATAGTGGTATGGTTTCGCGAGGCCGCTGATGAAGGTTGTGCACCGGGGCGGGGCGGGCTGCCGCTCCAGCGGGAACCTGCAGAACGGGGGAGTTCCGGCCTGGATCATGTTTATACCGGAGGACCGATCAGGAGGGGGACATGCTTGGCGATATCGAGGCGGTGCAGCAGCGGGCCGTGATGGTGGAGATCGAGGAGATGATCCAGTCGACCCCCGACCATGCCGACATCCGGAAGGCGCTCACGGCGCTCGACTTCGTGCCGAAACAGGACGACGCCGAAGTCGCAATCTGGGTGCATCCCGTTCTGCGGATCTTCGTCCTGCTCCAGATGAACGTCGGGGGCGGCTACGCGGGCTACAAGGTCGCGACCTACGAGGACCTTGAACGCCCCGGAAGGGAGTTCGTCGGCTACAACGCCCGGTGACGCCTTCGTCCCCCCTCCCCCACCCGCCGTCCCTGGCCGGGTCAGGTTTATCCGGGTGTACGCAGTATCCCGTCCGCATGCGAGAACAGATACTGGTTGACCGGGAGCAGCAGGAGGCCATGAGGGGCAGGGTCCGGGAGGCGATCGCCGGCGGCGAGACTTACGACGAGATCCGCAAGGCGCTCAAAGATCTCGGTTTCCAGGCGAAGGAGGACAACCCCGCCCTCGGCCTCTGGGAGAACCCCGAGCACGAGCTCTTCGTCATGGTCCACATGGACCCCCAGACCGGCAGGCTGCGGGACTCCGATGTCCGGACGTTCGAGGAGACCGAAGGGGACGAGTGACCGCCAACTTCAGGGATCGGCGACGAGCATGATGTAGCCGCCGATGAGGACGACGACGAAGACGAGGATGGTGACGGGTATCGCAAGCGTCCGTTCAAGCACGGCAAAGAATTCCACGCCCGTGATCTCCCCGACGAGCACGAAGAGCCGGAAGAGGAACGTGACCAGGAAGACGGCGCCGAAGGCGTTGAAGACCGGGGCCGGCAGGTTCAGCGGGAAGACGAGGACGCCGAAGAGGTCGCCGAGGAGGAAGAGCGCCGTGATCAGGAAGAGGAGGCCGAGGCTGGCGTTGAGGAACTCCACGATCCGGATAAAGATCGGCGACTGGACGTAGTCGCCGGAGAGGATGTTCAAGACGGCGAGGAGGATCAGGAAGACGATGAATCCGGCTATCCTTGAGATGAGGATGCCGCCGACCGACTCCTTCTTCCGCTCCCGCACCGCGATCCCTCAGTGAGGGAGTGCCTTCCACCCATATGGAGCTACCGGCGGTGATCTCTCCGGCCTGCTGGATTTATCTGCCGGCGGCGCCAATGCCGGGGGGGTGACAGAGGCGTGGCGGAACGGTTGCCGGTGACGAACCTCGAGGTCGCGGCGGCGTTCTACGAGGTCGCCGACCTCCTCGAGATCAAGGGCGTCCCCTTCAAGCCGCAGGCCTACCGGCGGGCGGCCCTGGCGCTTGAGGCCCTGCCGGAGGATCTCGCGGACGTCGTCAGGGAGGACCGCCTCGACGAGATCCCCGGCGTGGGGAAGGGCATCGCCGACAGGATCCGGGAGTTCGTCGGGACCGGAAGCCTCGCGCTCCTCGCCGCTCTCCGCGAGGAACTCCCGGAGGGAGTGCAGCACCTGACCCGGCTCGAGGGGATCGGGCCGAAGAAGGCGATCGCGCTCTCCCGCGACCTCGGCATCCGGACCGTCGACGACCTGGAGGCGGCGGCAAAGGCCGGCCGGGTCCGGGACCTGCCCGGCTTCGGGGAGAAGACGGAGCAGAAGATCCTCGAGAGCATCCTTCTGTACCGGACGGCAAAGGGGCGCCACCTCCTCGGCCGCATCCTCCCGGTCGCCCGCGAGATCGAGGCGCGGCTCGCGTCACTCCCCTCCGTCCGGCAGGTCAGTCTCGCCGGCTCGATACGCCGGCGGAAGGAGACGATCGGGGACGTCGATATCCTCGCGGCCTCGTCACGCCCCGAGGAGGTGATGGAGGCCTTCGCCACCCTCCCCGGGGTCGAGCGGGTCCTCGTCCGGGGGCCGACGAAGACCTCGGTGGTCCTCGCGACCGGCATCCAGGTCGACCTCCGGGTGGTGGAGGGCGGGCATTTCGGGGCGGCGCTCCAGTACTTCACCGGCTCGAAGGAGCACAACATCGCGATGCGAAAACTCGCGATCGCGCGGAACTGGCGGTTGAACGAGTATGGGCTCGTCGACCTTGCGACCGGGGAGACGGTCGCGGGAGAGGACGAGGCCGGGATCTACCGTGCGTTCGATCTCGCCTGGATCGAGCCCGAACTCCGGGAGGACCGGGGCGAGCTCGAGGCCGCCCGGACCGGGACACTGCCCGACCTCGTCGGCTACGGCGCCGTCCGGGGCGACCTCCACGTCCACACCCGCTGGAGCGAGGGCGCCCACTCCGTGGCCGAGATGGCGGAGGCGGCGCGGGCTCTCGGCTACGAGTACATCGCCATCTGCGACCATGCCGAAGCCCTCCATATCGCCCGCGGCCTCTCTCCCGAACGCCTGGCCGACCAGGCCCGCGAGATCGAGCGGGTCAACCGGGAGAACGGCGGTGAATTTACTGTCCTCACCGGGACGGAGTGCAACATCGATCTCGATGGGAACCTCGACTTCCCCGACAGCCTTCTCGCCGACCTCGACGTCGTCGTCGCGAGCGTCCACTCCGGGTTCAACCAGACCGAGCGGGAGATGACCGAACGGGTCGTCGCGGCGATGGGAAACGAGCACGTGGACATCATCGGCCACCCGACGGGCCGGATCCTCCTCTCCCGCGAGCCCTACCGGATCGATCTCTCCGCGGTCTCTGAGGCCGCGGCGACGCTCGGCGTCCTGCTGGAGATCAACGCCTACCCCGGCAGGCTGGATCTCTCCGACGTCAACGTCCGCTCGGCCCGCGGGCACGGCGTCTCCTTCTCGCTCGGCTCCGACGCCCACAACAAGGAGAGCCTCCGGCAGATGGAGTTCGGGGTCGCGGTCGCCCGGCGGGGCTGGCTCACGCCGGAAGCGATCGCGAACACCCGGCCGCTTCAGGAACTCCGGGGGTTCCTGCGGTAGCGGTTCTCACACCCTGCCGGTTCCTGGAACTCACGCGAAGCCGCGAAGTGCGAGCGTAGCGAGCTTGAGCACCGTCAGGTGCGAAGTGCGATGTTCCGTTAGGAACGGAGCTCGAGCACCATCAGGTGCGAGGAACGCGAAAGGGGCTGCCGGTCATTTCTTCGCGGCTTCGCGCCTTCGCGTGAGATCCTGGGTCCGAGAACAGCCCCCGGAACCGAAAAAAAGTTAACTGGTGGTCTCCGCCCTCACCGGGGCGCCGACGATGTCCACGAGCCGGATCTCGAACGTCAGCGGCTGGCCGGCGAGGGGATGGTTCGCGTCGAGCGTCACGGTCGACTCCGAGACATCGCTGACGGTCACGACGGCCGCCCTCCCGTCCGGCTGCTGCACCTGGAGGTGCTGGCCCGGTTCGGGCTCGATCTCTTCGGGGAACTGCCCCCGGTCGACCGTCAGCATCATATCGTCCCGCCGCTCGCCGTAGGCCTCCTCGGGCCGGATGGTCGTGCTCTTCGTCTCCCCCGGCTCCATCCCGACGACGGCCTGCTCGAACCCGGGGATGATCTGCCCGCTCCCGATGGTGAACTCAAGGGGAGAACTCTCATCGGAGGAGTCGAAGACCGTGCCGTCTTCCAGTTTCCCGGTATACTGCACCCTGACGGTATCGCCTTCTTTTGCCTGTACCATGCTGCTTCACCGGCGGGGTGGTGATCGCCGGTTCCTATTTATGAGTGCCGGTCCCTCACCTGCCGCCCCGGCGGACGGCGTGGAGGACCCCCATCACGCCCCGCACATCGTAGCCGGGCGTCCGTTCGATCGTGAAGTCATAGTGTTTCCCGATGTAATCGAGAAGCCTGCGGTTCACCGCCCCCCCGATCGGAGGCATGTGGAGCTCCATCTCGATCCGCCGCACGGAATCGAGGTCCTGCGGCCGGATCGTCCACTCGGCGCCCTCGCAGTCGCATTTCAGGAAGTCGCACCCCCCGGCCGCATCGGCGAACGCACCGAGGCTCCGGGTCGTCACGGTGACGGTCCCCCCGCCCCAGGCGATCCGCTGCCTCCCCCCATCGCCGAGCGCCCCGGCGACCACCGTGACGCCGGCGCCGTTCGCCCTGACGTTCTCGCGGAGGACCTCCGCGAGGACGGGTTCGACCGCCAGGACCCGGCCGGCTCGCCGGGCGGCCCTGATGCAGAAGGCTCCCACGTTCGCCCCGATATCGATGACGATATCGTCCGGCCGGATGTCGTCGAAGTGGTACTCGCCGACGACGTAGACGGCGTCGGCGCCCGGCGGCATCCTCCTGAAGGTCACGCCGTCGGCGGTGGTGACCGTATGCGGGGCATCTGGATCCATTGCGCTCTCTAGCGTTTGGGTCCCGGCATATATGGGCGTTCCTCCCGGCGTTGCGGGCCGCGCTCCACCGCAACGGGGGCCCCGCGCTCTCCCGTCCGGAGCCGCCCGGGAGGGTCCGATTCATGCCCCTTTATTAACCTTTTTTGTAATTCCCCTCGTCGACGAGAGCGGCGTGTGCTCCTTTTAGACCTCAATGTGTCGCGTTATTAGAAATCTGGCTTATTAAAATTAATATAATAATAACGATATTTTTATAATGCCGGCATGCCGATGCTGTATCGTAGTACGTCTCTACATAATCTATTGAGGGGAGATCTGCGATGGCCTACATGAACGGAATAACCTGCATCTGCGACAACGGCCGGACACTCGAGGACCACCGGCCCATCGTCGGCGACGACGTCATCTCCGGAATCTACCGCAAAGCGGTGGCGCTCCAGGGGAAGAGAGTCCTCCATGTGAACTCGACCTACCAGAGCGGCGGCGTTGCGGAGATGATCCTCTCGCTGGTTCCGCTCATGAACGACGTCGGGGTCAAGACCCAGTGGAATATCCTGACCGGCGAGGGCGACTTCTTCACGATCACGAAGAACTTCCACAACGCGCTCCAGGGACAGCCGATAGCCTTCTCTGACATGGAGAGGGGCCTCTACCTCCAGACGAACGAGTGCTTCTCCGGGCAGATGGCGATCGACCACGATCTCGTGGTCGTCCACGACCCGCAGCCCCTGCCGCTGATCCGGTTCTACCAGAAGACCCAGCCCTGGGTCTGGCGCTGCCACGTCGACCTCTCGAACCCCGACCCCGCGCTCTGGGAGTTCCTCAAGGGCTTCGTCCTTGACTACGACCGGATGGTCATCTCCCACGACCAGTACCGGCGGTGCGGGATGCCGATGGAGCAGCGGATAATCCGGCCGGCGATCGACCCGCTCTCGGAGAAGAACCGCGACCTCTCCGAGGCCGAGATACAGGACCTGCTCACACAGTACAACGTGCCGATCGACAAGCCCCTGATCACCCAGATCTCGCGCTTCGACAAGTGGAAGGACCCCGAAGGCGTCGTCGACGTCTTCATCGAGGTCAAAAAGCATGTCGACTGCAGGCTGATCCTCTGCGGGAGCATGGCCCCCGACGACCCCGAAGGCTGGGAGATCTACCGGCGGGTCGAGGAGAAGGCGCGGCCCTACATCGAGACCGGCGACGTCATCCTGATCACCGCCGAAGACCACCTGCTGGTCAACGCCCTGCAGCGGGTCTCCTGCGTCATCCTCCAGAAGTCGCTCAGGGAGGGCTTCGGCCTGACCGTCACCGAGGGGCTCTGGAAGGGCCGGCCGGTCATCGCCTCGCGTGTCGGCGGGATCCCGCTCCAGATCGAGGACGGCGAGACCGGGTTCCTCCTCGACCCGACCGACACGGACGGGTTTGCCTGGAGGATCCGGCAGGTCCTCGAGAACCCCGAACTCGGCGAGAGGCTCGGCCGGGCCGGCAAGGAGCACGTCAGGAAGCACTTCCTGATCACCCGGCTCCTCACCGACTACCTGGAGATGCTCCACGCCGAACTGAACACCTGAAAGAAAAGATATTCCTCAACTATTATCGGAGGGCGGGCCGTGCGGGATATTCACGGCCGCCCTCTTCTCCGGGTGCCCGGCAGAATCGCGCCCGACTCCGGGCACCCGTCTCTGGTGAAGGGCAGAGGTCCGCATGGCCGACCGGACCCGGCGCACCTGTTTATCGTCCTGTATTGTGGGTCAAGGGCAGGTCGTATGGATGGTTTTCGATGGCGATGAGACTTCGGAAAATTCAGAGGCTTCACCGGACCCGTTGACGCAACCACCCCCCTTCGTTGGGGAGAGGATCGCCATCAAGATATATATCTCTTTCTTCCTGCCGGGGCAGGTGCCGACGCCCCGGAACACCCCGCAGCTCGTGCGGGCCGGCGTGGCGTTCCCCCGGCGACCCGCGGCAGAAATGGGCGGAGATTCCGGAAAACCGCTCCGCCGTTACCGTCCTTCGGGAGACCTGCCGCTCTCCGGCGACCCGGCGACCCGGATCGGGTCGAGCAGCCTGACTCCCGCGATCGTCTTTCCTTCCATCCGCTCGATGATCACCTCGACGGTGTCGGGGGGCACCTCGACGGTGGAATACCTGTCGTAGATGTTGATCGCGCCGATCGTCCGCCCGGGAATCCCGGTCTCGCCGGCAAGCGCCCCGACGATGTCCTTGGGCCGGATCCGGTGCTCCCGGCCGAGGGGGATCTCGAGGATCGCGAGGCCTCTCGTCCCGCCGATATCCTGGACCGGGCCGGATCCCCGGTCGCTGGGGGCGTTCGCGCCGAGGTGCATCTTCAGGAGAGCGGCCGCAACCTCAAGCGAGGTGTAGTCCTCGGCGATGATCTGCTCGACCAGGTTCACGTAGCGTTCGAGGCCGCCTTCCTCGACGACCTGCCCCACGCGGTCGATCATCCGCCGGGTCCGGCTCTCCTCGACGTCGCCCTGTGTCGGGAGCGGGATCCGGCCGATCCGGATCTTGGTGTAGTCCTGGATCGTCCGGAGCTTGAAGTACTCCTTGGGGCCGACGAACGTGACGGCACGCCCGGTCCGCCCGGCCCGCGCCGTCCGGCCGATCCGGTGGATGTAGTACTCGATGTCCTGCGGGACGTCGTAGTTGATGACCAGGTCGACGTCCTCGACGTCGATCCCGCGAGCCGCGACGTCCGTTGCGACCAGGATGTCGATCGATCCTGCCCGGAACTTCGCCATCACCCGGTCGCGGAGGGTCTGCTTCATGTCCCCGTGGAGGCCTTCGGCGAAGTAGCCGCGGGCCTGGAGATGGGTGGTCAGCTCGTCGACGCCCTGCTTGGTGTTCGAGAAGACCAGGGTCAGTTCGGGGTCGTACATGTCGAGGAGCCGGGAGAGGACCTCGATCTTTTCGCGGTTGCGCACCTCAAGGTAGAGCTGCTCGATCTGCGGGACGGTCACCTCGCGGCGGGCGACGGATATGAACTCGGGATTCTTCTGGAACCGCTTTGTGATCTCGAGGATCGGCTTGGGGAGCGTCGCCGAGAAGAGGACCGTCTGCCGGTCGTTCGGGGTCTCTTCGAGGATCTTCTCGATGTCCTCCCGGAATCCCATATCGAGCATCTGGTCCGCTTCGTCGAGGACGACGAGGCCCACGCGGGCAAACGAGAGCGTGCCCCGGTCGAGGTGGTCGAGGACCCGCCCGGGCGTCCCGACGACGACCTGGACCCCGCGCTCGAGACCCTTGAACTGCCGCTCGATCGGCTGGCCGCCGTAGATCGGGAGGATGTTGATGCCCTTGTGGTACTTCGCCAGGCGGGCGAACTCCTCGGCGGTCTGGATGGCGAGCTCGCGGGTGGGGGAGAGGACGATGACCTGCGTCGCCCGGTTGTCGGGGTCGACCCGCTCGATCGCGGGGACGGCGAACGCCGCCGTCTTGCCGGTCCCTGTCTGGGCCTGGCCGGTCACGTCGCGGCCCTCGAGTATCACGGGTATCGTGCTGGTCTGGATCGGCGTCGGTTCCTCAAAGCCCATATCTTCTATTGCCCGGAGTGTCTTTTGCGAGATATTGAAGTTCTGGAAGGTGGTACTGTTCTCCATTCATTCATCTCTTGGTGCTGATACGTCTTTATATGTCGCATGGAGGTGCGGCCGGAGAACGTATATCCGCCCGGCGGGCGAACCTGAAGGGATGATTGTCCGGCAATCCCTCCCGTCCGCGGGCGTTCGGGAGGCCTACCTCCGCTACGCGCGCGACCGCCCGGACCTGGCCGGGGTCCTCCTCCCCGCCCTCCTGCCCCACGAGGTCTGCGGGGCCGTGCCCCCGCGCCGCGTGAAGGTGCTCTTCGTCGCCGAGTCCCCGCCCTGGGCCGCCGGAGGCCGGGAGGTCGCCGGACCGGCCGACTGCGCCGACCCCCGCTACCCCTACTTCTGGAACGACCGCTACGAGGCGCGGCCGGTCCGGGGACCGCTCTCCGGAGGGCTCGCCGAGAACCTCTTCTGCCTGCTCGGCCTTACCGGCCGGTCACGCCGGGAGAACCTCGACCTCTTCTCCGGCCGGGGCTGCTACCTGGTCGACACCATCCAGTGCGTCTTCCGGAAGAACCGTCGTCCGGCGATCCCATCCGACCTCGTCCGGCTGAGCGCCCGCGAGGTTCTCGGCCGGGACCTTGCCGCCCTCGCCCCGGAGTACGTCGTCGCCCTGGGCAACACGGCGCTCGCGGGGCTCCGCCGGCTTGAGCCCTACGCCGGCGCTCTTGCCGGCGCGGAACAGGTCACCGCGATCCCCGATGCGTTGCGGGACGCCCTCCTCGAGGAGCACCACCTCCTCTGCCTGCCCTATCCGGGCGGGCGCAACCGGCGCTACCTGGACCGGATCGCGTCGGGGTTCGATCTCGTCGGGGACCTTGCAACCTGATCCGCTCAGCCGAGCTTCTTCTTTCCCTCCTCAAACATCTTCTCCTTCTGCCGGCGGAGTTCGGCGGCCCGCCTCTGCTCCTCGGGGCTCCCCGTCTCCTCGAGTTCGATCTTCTCCGCCGCCTCCGCCATCGCGCGGGCGTCCGGGTACCCCGACGGCTCCATCTTCTCGCGGGCCTCCCGGTACTCCTGCTCGACCTGCTGCCGGCGCTCCTCTGCGGCAGAGGTGCCGGTCCCCCTGCTCTCTGCGGCAGCCTCGCCGCCGATCGGGATCTCCTTGCCGCGGTCTTCGGGAACCTTCTTCAACCGCACCTCGAGGACCCCGTTCTTGAAGGTGGCGTGTGCCTCCTCCTCCCGGACGTCGGTGGGCAGGGTGACCGTCCGGGAGATCGCGCCGACCCTCCGCTCCCGCATGTGGTAGCCGGCCTGCTCCTCCTCTTTTGCCTCCTCCCGCCGGGCGGCGACCCGGAGCGTCCGCGGGTCGAGGAGCCTGACCGAGATCTCTTCCGTCTGGACGCCGGGGAGGTCGGCAACGACCACGACGTCGGACTCGTGTTCGAGGACGTCGATCATCGCCCCGGCCCCGCCGCCGAGCGGCGCCCCGGAGAGGCGCTCCATCGCCTCGCCAAACTGCTTCTGCATCCCTGAGATCATCTCTTCGATCTCGCTCCAGGGCCCCTGGCCCGATCTTCTCAATGCCATGATCACTCTCTCCTTGTCTCCTGACGGTCCCTGGTCGGGAGCAATTCATATATACGTTGCTGTGGGGGTGCCGGGATGCTGAAGGAAGACCCCGGCGGCGGCCTTCCGGTCGATCGGGGGGCCGGGCGGGGTTTTTTCCTCCCGCTCCCCAGGGTTGATATAGGGGAAGCTCCCAGTCGGGTGCCATGAGTCCCAGGACTGCAGAAGAAGTGGCCCGGAAGACCGCGGTCGTGCTGCCGGCTGCCGGCACCGTGACCGTCATCCCCCGGGATAACCTGAGGATCCACACCTACGAGGCGCCGGAGACGGCGGTCTTTGTCAACTCGCACATCCTCGAGACGGAGGACCGGCTGATCGTCGTCGACACCCAGCTCCTCCGCCCTCACGCGGAGGAGTTCCGCCGGTACGCCGACAGCCTGTCAAAGCCGATCGACCGCGTCATCATCACGCACAGCCACCCGGACCACTGGTTCGGCTGCGAGTACTTCCGCGACGTCCCGATCCACGCCCTCGCGGAGGTCGCCGACGGGATCACGGGCGGCGGGGAGGCGATGATCCAGGCCTACGCCCCGATCTTCGGGGACGCGATCACGGAGACCGTGACGGCGCCGGAGCACGTCATCCGGCCCGGGACCGGGACCGTCGACGGTGTGCGGCTCGTCTACGAGAAGGTCGACGGGGGAGAGGCCGGCGTCAACCTGGTGATCGAGCTCCCCGACCAGCGCGTCCTCCTCGCCCAGGACATGGTCTACAACCGGGTCCACGTCTTTCTGCAGCAGAAGGAGATGGGGCCCTGGCTCGCCCACCTCCGCCGCTACCTGGAGGGTGAGTACGACTTCGTCCTCTCGGGCCACGGGCTGCCGGCGAACATGCAGGCCCTCGCGGACATGGTCGGGTACCTGGAGACGGCAGAGACCGCGCTCGCGGAGAGCAACGACGTGGAGAGCCTGAAGAAGCACCTGGTCGGGAAGTACCCGCTCTACCGGGGGGACTACATCCTCGATATCAGCGGGCGCTACCTCTATGGAGGGGAGTGATCCCGGTCCCGCCGGACGGGGCCGCCCGGAGGATGGTCATGCCGTCGCGTGAAGGTCGGAGACTCCTCTCCAATATCGCGGAGGCGGTCGGCCGTATCGCGGAGTTCACCGCCGGGAGGACCTGCGAGGAGTATAGCACGGACCCGGCGCTCCGGTCCCGCGTGGACCGGGAGGTCGCGATCCTCGGCGAAGCCCTGAGCGAGCTCCTCCGGCGGGAGAAGGCCTCCGGTACGCCTTCGACCTCGCGGGTGCGCAGGCGCGGCCGGTGAGATCAGTCGTAGAGGCCCATCGCCAGGTAGTCGTCGTCTGAGAGTTCGTCCCAGAGTCCGAGGACGATCGAGCCGTCGGAGAGGACGTCGCCGGGGATGACCAGGTCGGAGTCGACTTCCCGGACCTCTTCGGCGCCTTCTCTCGTTCTCACAAGGACTTTCATGGTTATCCTCTCTCCTGCACCTGCCTCTCACCGTAAGGCTATATGGTTGTTCCGGGAGGCACCCGTACTTCACGCCGGGATGTCAGGGTCACTCCCGTCCCGGACAGGAGAGTTCGCAGGCGCGGCAGTGGTCGATCGGCTCCCTGCCGGTGGCTTTGTCGACATCCAGCCGCGCCAGGCACCGTTCCCGGCTGTACCTGCCGGTGCGAAACGAGCCCATCGGGCAGGCGCGGGCGCAGGGGGCCTCGCACCCCTCGCAGGGGCTCTCCCTCTCCGGGAGGGCCCGGCCGGGGCACTCGAGGTCCGTCCAGACCGCCCGGAACCGGACTCGCGGCCCGTGGCGGGGGACGATGACGAGGTTGTTCCTCCCGATCCTCCCAAGATCCGCCATGCAGGCCGCGTCCTTGAGGTAGATCCCGCCTTCCTGAAGCCGGTAGGGGATGAGCCGGGACCGGACCCCGTGCTCCTCCTCGAGCCAGCGTGCGAGGGCCTTCCCTACCCCTGCGAGGATCCGGTCGCCGGGGGTCCCGCGGCCCGCCTCCCAGAGGTCGAGTTCGGGGCGCTCCGGGTCGTGGTGGAGGCCGAGGACGATGTAGGTCCCCCGGTCCGCCTGCGAGCCCCGGTGTCCGTCCGCGATTGCCGAAGGGCAGTCGACGAGGCCTGCCGCCGCCACGGCGCCCGCCAGGTCCGCGCCGAGCTCTCGGGCCTTCTCCAGGGCTGCACTGATGATCTCCCGGTCGTCGGGCATGGGAGAGGATATGGGGGGGATGGTGAAGAACGATCCGGTCGTGCTCCTATCACGCCAGGAACGGGAGGATCGGTTCCAGATCCCGGTACCCGACCAGTTGCCCTGCTGCTCGCTGCTGGGACCGGTCGCCGCCGTAGACCACGAACGATCGTTCCGGTGTGTTGCCGGAGAGACCGTTCCAGTACGTTATCTCCTTGAAGAAATCGGAACTTGCTGTTCTGCCTGACTTTATCTCGACCGGGATAGGGTCCCAGCCCCCGTATTCAATGATGCAGTCGATCTCGTGACCGAGTTTATCCCGCCAGAAGTAGAGGTTGGACTCTTTACCTCGGTTGAAGCGGTATTTCAGGAACTCTGTTATGACGAGCGATTCAAAAAGCCCTCCTTTCAAGGGGTGGTAACCGAGATCGTCGGCACTCTGCACCCCGGCAAGGTGGGCAGCAAGGCCGGGGTCCGTAAAGTAGAGCTTGGGCATCTTCACAAGCCGCTTGTTGAAGTTCTTGTGGTGGGGCCGGATCAGGACGATCAGCATTGATGTCTCAAGGAGGGATAGCCATTCTTTCGCCGTGTTATAGGTGATGCCGCAGTCGTTGGCGAGGGATGAGTAATTCACCACCTGGCCCGACCGGTAGGCACACATCTTCATGAACGTCTGGAATGCCGAGAGGTTCTGCACCTGCTTGAGAAGGCGGAGATCACGTTCGAGGTAGGTCTGGATATACGATGAATAAAAGTCTCGCGGGTGAATATCGTTGTTATAGGGGCGGGGGAAGAGGCCGGCGTAGAGGAGCTCCTCGTACCGCTCGACCTCGATGCCGGCACGGGCAAGTTCCCCCATCGAGAGGGGAAGCAGTTTGACGATCCCGACGCGACCGGCAAGCGACTGGGATATTTGCTCCATCATCAGGAAATTCTGGGATCCGGTGAGTATGAACTGCCCCGGCCTCTGATTCCTGTCGAGCACTCCCTGGAGATACGAAAACAATTCCGGAACTCTCTGCACCTCATCGAAGATCGCTCCGGTCTTTTCGTATTGCGCAAGGAAACTGCGGGGATCCTCTTCTGCGAAGGCCCGGGTGTCGGGATCTTCCAGCAACGCGTAGGGTAGCTGCGGGAACACCGATCGGACGAGTGTTGTCTTTCCCGACTGGCGGGGACCGATCACGGATACTGCCGGAAACCCGAGCGCGAGCGACCGGATCTTCTCTCCGGCGTCCCGCCCGATGGTCCTCTGCATGTGGGTGGACATATTATAAATCTAATTTATAATTTGTCCACATAGATGTACCTCTCTGCATCGTGCTCTTTCGTGCCCTTGTCCTCGGAGTATATACCGACCACTCTTCTCTGTGCCTAACCCCCGGTCCCGGGCCTCTCCAGCACGTAGGCGAGCGTCCCCTCCTCGAACCCCTCGCCTGCCGGTGCCGGGCCTGCCGGGACGAACCCGTTCTTCTCCAGCACCCTTATGGACCCGACGAGCTCCGGGTAGGTCGTCGCCAGGACCCGCCGGACGCCGGGGAGGGAGAAGGCCGCCGTGACGATATGCCGGACCGCCTCGGTCGCATACCCCCGGCACTGGAACTCTTCGAGGACCGAGTAGCCGATCAGCACCGTGCCCGGCTCCGCCGGCGCGGAGGCAAGCCCCCCGCTGCCGACGAGGACCCGGCCGCCCTCCGCCGGCTCGTCCCGCACCCAGTACCAGGTGACGAAGCGCGGGTCGGCGTTTCTGGCGGCCATCCGGATGAACTCTTCGAGGGTTCTGTCGTCGAGGAGCGGCGGCGGCCACGCACCCGGGACGGCGGCGGCGAGGAGATGGGCGAGTTCTCGGTGATCGTTGCGGTCGCTCTCGAGGATCTCGAGCGTGGCGGGGATGAGGTCGAGGCGTTCGGTGCGGATATGGAGCGGTTTCATCGTTTTCACAGTCTGAGTGTGGTTATCTCCGGCGGTATGGTTCTTATCCGTTCCGGATCTCGCCCTGCTGGGCCGGCGGGCAGGATGCCGACGGTCGGGTTCTCGCCTCTGCCCTGACGACCCACGGCATCCCGGGACGGCGGGGGCCATACGGCCATTGGCCGCCACAAAAACCATGCACGCATTTATTCCGGCAGGTTTCATCCATTAGTATGTTCAACCGCTCCCTCACCGGCCTTCTCCTCATCCTCGCGGTCTGCATCGCGGGCTGCACGTCCGCCCCGGACACCCCGGACGCCGTCAACCGGACCCTCGACTCCCTCACCCTCGAGGAGAAGATCGGGCAGATGCTCCTCGTCGGGTTCCGCGGCTATACCGTCGACGACGACTCGCAGATCGCCCGCGATATCGCGGCCGGGCGCGTGGGGGGAGTGATCCTCTTCGACCGGGACGTGGCGCTCGGCACCAGCGAGCGGAACATCAGAGACCCCGCCCAGGTCCGGGCCCTGACCGCCTCGCTCCAGGGCTACGCCGGAGAGATCCCGATCTTTGTCGCCGTCGACCAGGAGGGCGGTGCGGTCTGCCGGCTGAAGGAGTCCTACGGGTTTCCCGCGACCGTCTCGGCCCGGTCGCTCGGCGATCTGAACGATGAGGCCGCCACCCGCGAGGCCGGGCGGGCGCTCGCGGCGATGGTTGCCGGGAGCGGGTTCAACGTCAACTTCGCGCCGGTCGTCGACCTCGACGTCAACCCCGCTTCGCCGGCCATCGGGCGGCTCAACCGGAGTTTCTCCGACAACGCCACCGTCGTCGCAGAGAACGCCCGCTGGATCATCGAGGAGCACCACAACCTCGGCGTGATGACGGCGATCAAGCACTTCCCCGGCCACGGGAGCGCCGTGACCGATACGCACGCGGGGTTCACCGACGTCACACGGACCTGGAGCGAGGAGGAGCTCCGGCCCTACCGCGACCTGATCGGCCTGGGTCTGCCCGACATGGTGATGACCGCCCACGTCTACAACGCGAACCTGGACCCCGACTACCCGGCGACGCTCTCGGAGGCGACCGTCACCGGCATCCTCCGCGACCGGCTCGGCTACGACGGCGTGGTCGTGACGGACGCGATGGATATGGGCGCCATCCACGACAACTACGATCTCCGCGAGTCGCTCCGGCTCTCGATCAACGCCGGGTGCGACATCTTCCTCTTTGCGAACAACCTGGTCTACGACGAGGAGATCGCGGAGAAGGCCGTCGGGATCGTGAAAAGTCTCGTCGAGTCTGGGGAGATCTCCGAGGAGCGGATCGACGAGTCCTGCGGGCGGGTCCTCAGGCTGAAGATGCGCTGCCTGGCCGGGAGCCCGGCCGCGCCCTGATCCTCGCATCCGGCTCTCCCGCGTTGAATCCGGCGATACCGGAAGGGATAGCATCCGGACTTTTCACCCTCCCGGCATACCTTCTCCGGGACCGGGCAAACAGAGTGGCAGCCTCCGGGGCGGTTCTGGTGCTTGCGGTCGTGCCTCGCAGCATCAAAACCACCCTCCCCGGCCTCTTCCTCGCAGAGCCTCTCTCCGCTTCGGGCTTCCAGGTGACGAAGTCTCTTGAGACAGCGGTATCCTCCCTCCGGGCCGTCGGCTTCACGAGGTCTCTCTTCGGGTGCCGATGCCGGCAGAAGAGCCTGGAAACGCCCTCGCTATAATTTACGCTGCAGGAACGGCAATCTCCCGCGCGATGCCGGCCGCCCAGGCCTCGATCTCGTCCCAGTTCCGGAAGTCCCCCTCGGGAAGGACCTCGCGCCCTGCCGGCAGCCTGCGGATGAGCCGGTGCGGGAAATCGAGTTTCGCCGGGTCGAGCGCGCCGGAGAAGACCCGGGTATTCCGGGGATGGACGAGCCGGCGGAGTTCGGCGATCTCGTCGGGCTCGATCCCCGGGGCGTCCTGCGAGACGGCCTCCGGCTCGGGCTTTAGCGGCCCGCTCGAGAAGAGCCAGACCGGCCGGCCGTCGAGAACGTCGCTGTTCTTCCGCACGAACTCCGCCGCCTCCCGCATCCAGTGCCCCATGTAGACGGCGCTCCCGATCACGACGGCGCCGTAGTCTCTTATCTCCGGCGCCGCGTCGACGCTGCGTGCCTCCGCCTCCAGGCCGTGCTGCCTGAGTTTTTCGGCTATGAACTCCGCAATGCCTTTCGTCGACCCGTATCTGCTCGCATAGAGAACGATCACGTTCATGGTCCGCCGGCCTCGCAGGGGGATAATCCCGCCCGGTTCATAAGCGTAGCGGAAGCGGTGGATCCATACGGCGGAGGCCGCAGGCGGGTGCGGCCGGAGAGAGAGGAGGGATCTCCTCACCGCACGTGCCGCCCGCACCCGGCGATCTCGCGGCCGGCCCGCAGGTGCCGGTCTTTCTCGACGCCGCTTGCCCGGATGATCTCTATCTGGTAGCCGATGACCTCCTCGACCGTGAACGCTTCCATACGCTCTCGCAGTTCCCGCCCGTTCTCCGGCGCCGGAGAAGATTACCCTCGATTGACTGCTACGTAGATGGCTGAAGACCGCGAGCGGGGAACCGGGAACCCGTCCTCCTCGAGCCCCGCGATGTGGGCTCGATCGCCTCGTGCATCCGCTCTTCCGCTTCCTCGTGGGTCGCTCCGGTGGCCACGCATCCCGGAAGATCCGGGGAGTATGCCAAGTAGTTGCTGTCGGTCTGCTCGAAGATGACAAGAAATCGATACATTATTCATCCCTCGTTTTAAGTCCTGCCTGTTTGAGAACGCTGTTCAGCGTTCCCGGAGCAAGTTTGTCTGCCGGGTGCCCGGCGATGGTGATACGACCGGTGCGATGTTCTGTAAGGAACGGAGCTTGAGCAACCGAAGGTTGCGAAGTTTTGACGGAGGCTTTATACTGCCGGTGACTGCCCCGGGTCGCCACCAGGTACCATCCGTCCGCTTCGATCATCGTTATGCAGTCTCTCACTTTCATTCTTTCTCCGCCCATACCCGCTGATCCGGAACCCCGGACGCACCATGCTTACTATAGATGATCGGAATCACGCACACATCACGCATCATCACGCATCATAAGTCCCGGTTCCCCTGACCTGTTCGTGTCTTGCTCAAGTGAGGAGGCTATCCCTTTGTATCTGGATCAAATGTCTGACAGTGCCGGCGGCCGTGCAGAAGACGAGGAAGAGGCTTAAGGAGGAACTGACTCATCTTTTATGTAAACTGGATGACCGGGAGGAGAGGGCGATGTATGAGGATCTGGGCGCTCAACTGCGGGAGATGATGGATCTCCCGGCCGAAACCGAGTGGATCGAGTTCAAGGAGGCAAAGACCAACTTTGATTTCGATGATGTGGGCAGGTATTTCTCGGCACTGAGTAACGAGGCCAACCTGTATGGGAAATCGGCAGGCTGGCTGCTCTTCGGCATCACTGATAGATCGCCCCGAAAGATTGTCGGCTCAAATTATCGCCTCACTCCTCCTGGCCTCGACCGGCTCAAAGAGCAGATCGCTCAGCATACAAATCATCTGATGACGTTTGCCGGTGTCCATGAACTCACGGTCGATGGGAAGCGGGTGGTGATGTTTGAGATCCCTCCGGCTTCCCGCGGCATTCCCACCACGTGGAAGGGTGTTGCGCATGGCCGTATCCATGAGTCTCTCGGACCTCTTGCCCTCCACGAGATCGAAGAGATACGCCGGCAGGCCCCTCTGGACGACTGGTCTGCGAAGGTCTGTGAGGGGGTGACGTATGCAGATCTTGATCCTGAGGCGATCGCCTTTGCGCGGGAGAAATACAAAGAGAAATTCCAGGAGAAACACCGGGATCGTGCAAAAGAAGTCGACGAGTGGGATGACCTTACTTTCCTTACGAAGGCGAAAGTATGTAATCAGGGTCGGATTACGAATACTGCGGTCATCCTCCTTGGAAAGAGTGAGGCAGCGTCCCTTCTCTCACCCGCAATTGCGCATATCACCTGGGTTCTCAGGGACAAGGATGAGATCGAAGTCGACTATGCCCACTTCGGCCCACCGCTGATCCTCGCCGTCGACAGGGTTTTTAGCAAGGTCCGAAACCTCACCGTCCGCTATATTTCAGGAGAGACGCTGTTCCCCCTTGAGGTGACGCAGTATGACCCCTGGGTGATCCGTGAAGCGTTGCACAACTGCATCGCCCACCAGGACTATCGGCAGGCTGCCCGCATTACCGTGACTGAGAGGCCGGGTTCCCTGATGTTCACCAATCGCGGCGATTTTATTCCGGGGACTGTCCAGAGGGTGATTGAACGGGATATGCCGTCGGATCAGTATCGAAACCCTTTCCTTGCCGGCGCAATGGTCGAGTTGAACATGATCGATACCATCGGCAGCGGGATCAAGCGGATGTTTAGAATACAGCGGGACCGCAACTTCCCGATGCCTGACTATGATCTCGACGAGGAAAGTGTGGTGCGGGTCACGATTCCCGGCCGGCTGATCGACGAGCGGTATACCTGGATGCTGATCGAGCGGAAGGATCTTACGTTGATGGATGTAATCGCTCTCGATAAGGTACAGAAGGGTCGGCCGGTAACCAGAGAGGAGCGAGATGTTCTGCGCGAGAAGAGACTCATCGAAGGGCGATCTCCGAATTTGTATGTGTCGGCGAGTGTCGCCGCCGAGACTGATACGCGGGCAGACTATATCCGGAAGCGGTCGTTTGACAGGGCTTACTTCAAGGATATGGTGGTGGCGTACCTGCAAACGTATCATGAGGCAAGGTGGCCGGAGATCGAAGGCCTGTTGCTGGACAAAGTTTCTGATGCTTTGAACGAGAAGCAAAAGCGCGAGTTCATCAAGTCCCTCCTGAAGGAGATGCGAAAGGAGGGGACGATCGTGACCGTCGGGAAGACGAGGGGCGCGAAGTGGGTGCTCACCCCATCCTCTTCTAAGAAGGTATGATTGGGGAGAATTGGGGAAATTAATCCCAATTTCCTGCAACCGTTTGGAAAATAAACCTCTATTCTGTGATATTTATACAACATGGATTGGGGGAGATTGGGGATCGGTTGTGGAATATTGGGGATGCCATTTCAAACATCGACCTGAGATAGCATAATCTGGTGTTGCGGATCAGGAGCTTAACGCGCTGCACTCATTCTGGTGTCCCGAGCAGCTCCTCAGTACACCCTCCTCTCCGGGATCGCCCCCCGCACCCCGCCCCGGGGGTCTTCCACGTCCCCGGCATACCGGGGGATGACGTGGACGTGGAGGTGCATCACCGTCTGGCCGGCGGCTTTTCCCACGTTCACGCCGACGTTGTAGCCGTCGGGGTGGAGCCGGCCGTCGAGGAGGGCTTTCGCCTCCCGGACGAGGGCGAGGAGGGCGGCCTGTTCCGCGTCGGTCGCGTCGAAGAGGGTGGGGATGTGGCGGAAGGGGATGAGGAGGAGGTGGCCGGGGCTGACTGGATATCGATCATAGCGGGCGTAGCAGAGACTGTTTTCGAGGACGATCTCCTCCTCCGGGGGGTTGCAGAACGGGCAGGTCAGGGGGTCCATGCGGCGTACCCCCGGACGTGGATGAGGTAGGCGCATTTCTCGATGAGGTGGTCGAAGGCGCGGTCCTGCCAGTTGTTTCCCGGGGTTTCGAGGCCGAGGAGGGAGACCGCGATCTCCCGCTCGAACGGCCGGGGGGCGTGGTCGTGGAGGAGGTCCCAGTAGCCGATGATGCAGTCCCGCCGGGATTCGAGGAGCGCCGGATCGGGGATATGGTCGCGCTTCTTGGCATTGATTGAACCGAGGGCGGGGAGGAGGTTCCAGAGGTCGTTGTTCTTCCAGACCGCGAACGGGAGGACGTGGTCGATGTGCATCGCCTCCGGCGAGTGGATGGCCTTCCCCGACCAGACACAGGCGAGCGTCCCCTCCTCCGCAAAGATTGACTGGTAGATGTTCCGTGCATCCGCGACCGCCCGCTCGGTCGTCGGGGTCCTGGTGAGCAGCGAGAGCATGCACTCCTCGGTGACGGTCCCCGTCCTGTCCGCGGCCGCGGTGAACTCGGCCCACTTCTTCAGGAGGCACTCCTCCCCGGAGATGAACCCCCCGAAGTGCTCGAAGACCGTGCAGAGGTCGCGGGAGAGGGAGAACCGGCCGGGAGGGGGTGAGGTGAACGACGCGTGCCCCATCAGGGGCAGGCGGAGTTTGAGAAAACGCGGAGCGTTTTCGAGTGACGACGGGCCGAAGGGTGCGACTGCCTGGCAGGCAGGCCGAAGTCGTAGAAGAGGCTGAGGAACAAGCGACCGAACAAGTAGTCGAACAAGTGACCGAACAAGTACAGCGCCTCCTGATCTGCTTGAAGGAGATGTCTGAAAAAAGGAGAGTGATACCCCGGCGGGGTGATGGCGGTGCCCACCGATACCACGTTCAGCACCCGGCGGTTCCCGCCCTCCTATCCGCCGCCGAGCACCCGCACAATCACCGCCCCCCCCTGCGACCGCCAACCCGGGGGAAAAGCGTTATCCTGATGGGCGGGTAACAGGAGTATGATAGGCATGCTTACGGCTGATGGCATCCTCGGCACGCTGGCGGAACACCGGGAACGGATCAGGAGCCTTGGCGTCCGGCGGATCGGGGTCTTCGGGTCGTTTGTCCGGGGCGAAGAGCGCGAAGAGAGCGATATCGATATCCTCATCGAGTTCAGGGAAGGAGGGCGCTCCTTTGACACGTACATGGACCTCAAGTTCTTCCTCGAAGATCTCTTCGGAAGGAGAGTCGACCTCGTCGACCGCGATGCCATAAAGCCGGCTCTCGCACCACACATCCTCCGGAGCGTCAGGTATGTCCCGGGAGTATAACCTCTATCTCCACGATATCCTGGAGGCCATTGGGAGAATTGAGCGGTATACTCGGGGAATGGATTACGAGGAGTTCCTGGCAAACTACCTGGTGCAGGACGGAGTGATCCGGAACCTCATGGTCATCGGGGAGGCCGTGAAACTCATCCCCGAACCGCTGAAATGCGAGCATGCCGATATTTCCTGGAGGAAGATTGCAGGGATGCGCGACATCCTCATTCACGCATACTTCGGGATCCATAACGAGATCGTGTGGGACGTTGTCAGGAACAAGATCCCTGAATTACAGATTGCAATCAGGCAGATGCTCGATAGCGAGGCTGCCTGATCACCCCTCTGCCGTGGACTGGCGCACATGGCTCCCGGTCTGCCCGGTGACGACGAATCCATACTGTTTCGAGAGTATCTTTATCATGGTCTCGCCCGATACCGGCCTAAGCCCGGGCACCCTCGGTCACCTCAAACGTCGTGATGATCGGTCTTCTCCCGTCTTCCAGCGGGAATTCTTCTAAGTACAGCTCCGTAGCCTCCTTGAGGTTGGCTACAGCCTTCGCACCTCTGGTGCTCGAGCTCCCGCCCTTACGGCCGGTCGCACTCCTCTACCGTCTTGCCCTGGCTGACGGTGCCGATCTCCGGGCACTCCGCGACGTACATATCCTCTTCCCTGTAGAGCACGGCCGTGAACGTCCCCATGATCTCACCGATAGAGTAGCATCTCCCTTTGTGGTGATAATACTGACCGACGTGGTCGGGCGGTCCTCTTGCCTGCCTGGAAGAGTTCAAACGCGGGTTCGAATCCCGGCCGGGGCGAGTCTCCGTTCTTCAGGCCGGAGAGGGATTGCGGTACTCATGCCCTCCTGGCGCCTGTTATGGTCCTACCCGCCGCCCAGCACCTTCACGACCACCTCCACCACCCCACCGACGACCCCGCCGGCCCTGGCGCTCACCGTCGAACCCCTCCTCTCTCGCACCTTACGGTGCTCGAACTCCTGCTCCGCACCTCGCACCTGTGGTGCTCGAACTCCGTTCCTGGTGGAACATCGTTCTTCGGTGCTCATGCTCCGGCCCTTCAGGCCATCGCACCTTTCGGCCAGTCGTTCCTGACCTGCCTTCTCCGCCCACCACCCCTCCAGAGCCCGGATCCTGTCCAATCTAGACGACGCCATCCGAACCGCAGTGCGAGCGTCTTCAGTGGACATCATCCCCCAAGCAATTTTTCTCAGTGCCGGGGCATAGATCGCCCCGACAAACGACCCTCTTCAGACAGAGATATGTAGATTGAAGCACCAGAGGATCATATATCGCAGAGGTGAAGTTGCCATGAGCCAGGTAAAAGAGGAGATCATCAACGAGTTGAACGACCTCCCACCTCGGACCTACGGTGAGGTGCTCGATTTCATCCGGTTCCTCAAATCCCGGCGCAGGAAGGCCGCCCCGGACACCGCCCTCGCGAGCGAACCCGTGCTCCGGAAAGACTGGCTCCGACCCGAGGAGGAAGAAGCGTGGAGCGATTTGTAAGAGGCGATGTTGTCGTTGTGCCGTTTCCCTTCTCGGACCTGTCGACGGTGAAGCGGCGGCCAGCTCTTGTCGTTGCGGCACCTGGCGGTGACGATGTCATCCTCTGTCAAATCACGAGCCCAGCAGGTCCGGGATCGCTACGCCGTCGGTATTACTGAACTCGACTTTGTAGAGGGAACACTCCACAAACCGAGCAATATTCGGCCGAACCGGCTCTTTTCTGCCAGTGTCGACCTGATTCTTTATCGAGCCGGACGTCTCAATGACCAGGCTGTCACGTCGGTCATCGATAGGATCATCGGGATCCTGCAGGCGGAGTGACTCCCAGCCGGGAACCCGCAGTTGAGGCCTTCGCGCTATTTCACTTTCAACCCGGGCACGGCCCGCCTTTAACAATCTCTTCTCCTCCAGACACTCCTATGGTACATACCCTTCTCCTCCGCAGCGACCAGACCTTTTTCAGAGATCCTGACGTCTTCGAGCCGGCAGATCGTCTCTCCGAGCACCTCCACCCCCGCGACGCCCGGAACTCCTCTGGTCCTCCCGGGACAGGAACTCGTGCTCCACGATTGTTTAATATATTGAACGATCATTCAATATATTGTATGCTCCGGGAGTTCGAGACGTTTGTCGGGTTCCGGGTCCTCGCCTGGTTCCTCACTCACCCCACGGGCGAGATCCACATCAATAAACTCGCCCGGGAGATCGGGGTCAGTCCGGGAAGCGTCAAAGCGTATGCCGATGCCTTCGAGCGCGACGGGTTGATCACCGTCACGCGCCTCGGCACCGCACGGCTCCTCTCCCTCGACAACGACTCCTTTGCCGTCCGGGAGTTGAAGCGGGCCTGCATGGCCCTCCTGCTCGTCCGGGCAGGCATCGAGGACCTCGCGCCGGAGAGCATCGCGGTCGCGGTCTACGGGAGCACTGCGGCGGGGACCTTCGATGAGCAGAGCGACGTCGACATTCTGATCATCGGTGACGAGAGTCAGGTCGATCACGGCCGGGTGCCGGCACTTGAGGCGGAGACCGATCGAGAGGTGCAGTTGACGGTTGTCCCCTACTACCGGTGGGAGCAGATGAAAGAGGAAGGCGACCCGTTTGTCGCGAGCGTCCTGCGAAACCACATGCTTGTTCGAGGGGTTCGCCTATGAGGTGGCGGGAGTGCGTCGACCGCGGCCTCTTCCCCCCCTCCTCTTTTCGCGGACTGAACCTTTGTGCCGGCGTACGGGAGATGTCTATACTAAAGAGAACAGCGCATATCCCGATCAGAAATGGATACCGTCACCCGCGAGGCCGGTGGGGAGTGCGCGAGGATCATCCGCATTCTCCAGGGAAACAAGAGATACCTGGAAGAGACCTATCGCTTCGGGTCCATCGGCATCTTCGGCTCGTGCCGGCTTGGCGAGGAGCGCGAGGGGAGCGACGTGGACATCCTGGTCGAGTTCTCCGAGGTGCCGGGGATCTTCGGGTTTCTCGAGGCTTCGAGCGGTACCTCTCCGAGATCCCCGGCCGAAAAGTGGACCTGGTCGAAAAGAGCGCGCTCAAACCCCGCATCGGCCGCCGCATCTTGAATGAGGTCATCTACGTATGACGGCTCCGCGGGACACCCTCGACTACCCGGACGATATCCTTGATGCCGTCGAGAAGATCGAGATCTTCACCCGGGGCATGTCGTATGAGGAATTCTCTGATGATGCCAGGACCGTCTATGCAGTCACGCGAGCGTTGGAAGTGATCGGCGAGGCGGCGAAGTGTATTCCCCGGGGGATCAGGGAGGATTATCCCGGGCACCCCTGGACTGAGATGGCTGGTATGCGCGACAAACTGATCCACGCCTACTTCGGGATCAACAGGGCGACCATCTGGAGGACAATCCGGGAAGATATCCCTCCCTTCAGATCCGCGATGCAGGCCCTCCGGGATGACCTGGGCATGGACGGGTCCTCGAGCGGCGAGCGCCGGTAAGCACCGATGGCGTCGGGAGGGTCCCGGTCCGCAACCGGTTCGGGACGGTTTAGTGCGGCGCTTCCGGTGCATGCCCTGTTCTGGCCCCACGGGACTGGTCTCCTCAACATCGTTGCATGCCCTTCCGGTCGGGCGTACGGCAGGGATTAAGAACCCGAGGGCAGTTGGCAACTGTCTTATTACTGTGGATATAACCACTCTCTTGAATGGCCTCCCTCTACGCAGCCCTCGAACACTATTACGGTTACTCCTCGTTCCTCCCCTTCCAGGAAGAGATCATCCGCGATATCCTCGAGAAAAAGGACGTCCTCGCCGTCCTCGCGACCGGCGGGGGCAAATCCCTCTGCTACCAGCTCCCCGCTCTCGTGACGGGCGGGCTCGCCGTCGTCGTCTCGCCCCTGATCTCGCTCATGAAGGATCAGGTCGACTCGCTCACGACGCAGGGGGTCCCCGCAGCCACCCTGAACAGTTCGCTGCCCTACGACGCGATGGTCCGGACCCTCGCGGACCTCGAGGCGGGCCGGCTCCGCCTGCTCTACGTCTCGCCGGAGAAGGTGGTCCAGCCCCGGTTCCTCGCCACCCTCCGCGAGTCGGGCGTGACCCTCATTGCCGTCGACGAGGCGCACTGCATCTCCGAGTGGGGCCACCAGTTCCGGCCGGAGTACCGGCAGTTGAGCGTCTTAAAAGAGCAATTCCCGGAGGTCCCCATGATCGCCCTGACGGCGACCGCGATCCCCGAGGTCCGGCAGGACATCATACGGCAGCTCAGCCTTGCGGACCCGTCGGTCTACGTCGGGAGTTTCAACCGCGAGAACCTCCGCTATACCGTCGCCGGCAAGAAAGACACGTATCCTCAACTCATCGACTACCTAAGGAGCAACCCGAACCGGTCGGGGATCGTCTACTTCTCAAGCAAGAAGCGGACGGAAGAGATCGCGGAGCGGCTGCGGGACGACGGAGTCCGGGCCCTGCCCTACCACGCGGACCTGCCGGACGCCTACCGCCACCGGGTGCAGGAACAGTTCATCCGCGACGAGATCGACGTGGTCTGCGCGACCAATGCCTTCGGGATGGGCATCGACAAGCCCGACGTCCGGTTCGTCATCCACTACGATATGCCAAAGAGCCTCGAGGCGTATGCCCAGGAGACCGGGCGTGCAGGGAGGGACGGCGAAGCAAGCGACTGCATCCTCTTCTATAGCCCCGGCGACCGGTGGAAGAACCGGGCCGTGCTCGAGCGAGACAGCCTGGACCGGCCGGACCTCTACCCGCTCGCCGTGCAGAAACTCAACGATATGATCGCCTTCTGCGAGACCACCCGGTGCCGCCGGGAGCACCTCCTCAGGTACTTCGGCGAGACCTTCACCGGCGTGCCGTGCGGGGCCTGCGACGCCTGCCTGCAGCCGGAGGAGTTCATCGACGGGCAGGAGATCGCCGAAAAGATTGTGAACTGCGTCGCCGGCCTGCCGGGAAGATTCGGCGTGACGCACATCGGAGCCGTGCTCACCGGGTCAAAGAGGAGTAAGGTTCTGGCAGAAGGCCACCAAAACTTCCCAGCATATAACTCCGGGAGCGAGTATACACGCAAGGAATGGTCTTCATTCATACGGCAATTCATCGCGAACGGCTACCTCGACCAGAGTTCCGGGAAGTACCCGGTCGTCACCCTGAATGAGCGGAGCCGGGCCGTCCTCTCCGGCGACGAGAGCGTCCGGCTCGCGAGGCCGGAGGGTCGGGGAGCTCGAGACACGAGGGACGGCCCGGACGAGAAGCCTTTTGACGCAGAACTCTTTGAGGAACTGAGAACCGTCCGCAAACGGCTTGCGGATGACCTGAGCGTCCCGCCCTACGTGGTCTTCCACGACCGGACCCTAAAAGAGATGGCCCGCCGGTATCCGCAGACCCTCGAAGAGTTTGCATCCATTCCCGGCGTCGGGAAAGCGAAACTGGAGAGGTTCGGCGAGACTTTCATCGCTGCAATCGGCAATTGCCGGCCCGCACAACCCTGGGATGGCCTGGATGCCGGAGGCGCAGCGTCACGTCCCGGCGGCGAGCCCCGTGAACCCGCAGCGCCCGGAGGAGCCCTGCCGTCCCCGCAACCGGTCGCCCCGGCGCCCGACGAGGTCCCGGACGACGCCCTCCTCGAAGAGGCCTATGCACTGCAGGGGTATATCCGGGAGCTGCGCGAGGAGCTCCGCCGGGCTGAAGAACTCCATAAAGCGCTGCTCGCGAGAGCACGCGAGATGGGCATCCAGGAGAGCGGGGCCTACGCCCTGACGACGGAGATCAGCCGGAAGCGTCATGTCGTCACGGAGCGGTTCTACGAGCGCTACCCGGAGGTCTTCGTTCAGATTGCGAAGGTCACCGTCACCGCCGCCGAGCAGGCGGTCGGGAAGGAGGCGCTTGAGGAGTGCGTCGAGTACGAGGAGTCGGAGAAGGTGAGCGTCCGGAGCAAGGCACCGTAAGAGGGTTCAGTCGAGCATCGCCCGGACCCGGCCCACGACCCGGTTCGCCGATGCCACCACATCGCGGGGCGTCGGCGAGCCTGGTAGACGCAGCCGTAGTAGCCGTCGCGGTAGTATCTTGCCCCGGGACCGGAAGGGTGAACGAGGCTCCGGAGGGTATGTTCGTACCGTCGAACATATGTTCGGAATTCCGAACATGCGGTGATCTGAGCCTGTCGGTGCGACCTCGTGGCCCGCGGAGACCTGTCCGCACGGCGATCACGCCCCCGGACCGGGAATCAACCCGCTCACGCACGCGATATGCTCCCCGGCCTGCGTGATCCGGATCGAGAAGTTCCGGCCCCGCCACTCCCGCTCCACGTAGCCCTGCTCTTCGAGTTCCCTGAGGTGGCCGCGGTTCGTCCGGTTCAGGAGCGCCCGCTTCTTCCCGGCCCGCAGGTAGCCGTCCCGCTCGGCCGTGTGCAGGTTTTCGTAGCCGTGGACGCTGGCGTCGTGGAAGAACTCGATGATCTCCTCGCTTGTCATCCCCCCGGCCCCGGCCTCCTTGCGCCGGAAGAGCTCGACGAGAAGCCTGACGTTCTCCGGCCGGGGCATCATGATCCGGAACCGCTGGAAGACCTCGGTCCGGACGTCCTCGACGATCGAGAGGCCGTGCTCGCACTCCTCCCCGTCCCCCGTCGCGTAGCGGTCGGCGCCGACGTAGTAGAGCGGAACCTCGTGGACCATCGCAGCGAGCGTCACTGCGACCGAGGTCTTGCGCCCGCAGGAGGACATGTTGACGTAGACATCGTTCCCCGCCTCTTTCTCGGTGCGGATGAGGTAGGAAACGACTTTCAGGACGTCGAGAATATCGAACATCGCGACCGGGACGAACGTCACGGCGATCCCGAGGTCCTGCAGCCGCTCCGTCACCCGGCCGACGAAGTAGTGCTGTTTTTTGACCATGCCGGGATCGAGGTCGGCATCCGGTGGGACTGCGAGGATGTAGGCCCGGTCGGCCTTGTTCTTCGTGAACAGCGCCACCGCCCGGTCGATCTCGTGGCCGAGGGGGATGATGTGGACGACGTCGCGCAGCCCTCCCGCCGGGCTCCGGTCGATCTCATCAGTCATGTTCCTCACAATATTCACTAAATACACGTGAAGATGTTAATGTTTCGGTCCTGCGCATCCCCTATAGGAGGTATCACACCATGAGAACCAATCTCCAGGGTCTTGCCGGGCGGCGGATGGAACTGACCGCCGTATTCTGGCAGTACGGAACTTACCGGCACAACGGCCGCTGCGGGAAATCCATCCTGCTCCGGCAAGTCAGCGACCGCTCCGGCCGGCTGCTCGCCGACCATATCTGGATCAATTATACCGCCGGGTTCGACGCGGCAGGAGAGTTCTCCCGCGGCGATCTCGTCCGGTTCGCGGCCACGGTCGCCGAGTACGTCAAGGGCTACCGGGGGGAGAAGATCGACGACCGGCTGTTACGGCCGCCGGCGGTCGACTACTGCCTGAAATTTCCCCGCAGGGTAGAGAGGATCGGCAGGGCCGCCTGCCCGGAGGCGAGGCGATGCTGATGGAGGAGCACCGGCAGGAAGAGGCCGGCCGGCTGCTTGCCGACCTCGATTTCTCGGCCCTCTACCGGGAGTACGCGTGGCGGAACGACACCTGGGAGAAGGGATTCCCCGACATCCTCCGGCTTGAACGGGAGGTGACGGTCGCCGCCAGGAGCCGGACCCTCGGCCTCGACCACGTGCGGCAGGTCGCCCGCTGGGGCGGCCTTGCGGGCCGATTCGACTGTCCCGACCCGCTCGCCGTCACCCTCTATGTCGGCGATGCCCCGGCATACTGGCTGGTGCGTGACTCCGGGGAGACCGTCCGGGATATCGAGCGGCAGGTCCGGGGATTCGGGCCGACATACGCGAGTAAACTCCTCCGCTTCGCCGTTCCGCAGGTCTTCGGGGCGCTGGACACCCGGCTGGTCCGGGTCTTCGGCCGCGGCGACCCCGCGATGCAGCGGTATGCTCTGCTTGACCTCGCCGCGGAGCAGTTTGGCAGCCGGTGGGCGATCCCCGTGACGCAGCCGGGATGGCCCGGGGAGTACGGGACCTGGACCGGAGTCCTGCACGCGCTCGCGAGCGCCCTCAACCGGGAGGAGGTCTGCTGCCCGCACCCGGCGGGGTTCGCCGCCGCGGGCCTCCGGAGCCGTGGCATCTGGGTTGCGGCGGACGTGGAGATGGCGCTCTTCTCCTACGCCTCAGCGGTCGTCCGGGAGCCGTTCAAAAGCGAAACCCGGATGAGGGAGCAGCGGGAAGACTCAATCACGGGAGCGGTATGATGGCGCATAACGAACGGTGCAGGGCGTGTAAGAAGACGGTACAGGCGATGCTTGAGAAGATCTACGGCAGGGTGGAGCCGAACTACCAGATTGGCCTTGGAACCCGGCCGGAAGATTACGCCGGGGAGGCGGTCTATCCGGCGCTGTCGAGGGTATATGACGCTCTCCAGGAGCACAGGGGCTATGGTGACTTCGTCCGGGCAGAACGCATAGCCGCCGACTTCTTTGTCCCTGAGCCGGGGTTTGTCGTGGAATTCGACGAGTCGCAGCACTTCACGAAGCCGCGGCTGATCGCGCTGGAGAACTACCCGGCCGCGATGCAGGCCGGGTATTCGGTCCCGCGGTGGAAGGAACTCTGTGCGAGCCTCGATAGGCGTGACAACGATCCCCCATACCGGGACGAGCAGCGTGCCTGGTACGACACGCTCCGCGATTTCCTGCCGGAGATCAAGGGATATCTGCCGACGGTGAGGCTGTATTCGCGCGAGATGGTCTGGTGCGAGCTTGATCCGGAGAAGCCGGGGGATGTGGAGAGATTCGGAGATCTGCTGGCACAGAAACGTGGATCCCCGGATAACGTTCAGGCCGGCGAGCTAGGGAATGAGAACAAGGCAGACAACTGGATTGTAACGGTCACCCTCCGTTCAGACCGGGCTGCCCTGGAAGAGAAGGATCCGAAGTACAATGGCGTGAGAATCAACGAGTTGAAGCTGATCATAAGCGAGATCCTTGCTCAGACCCGAGGGGATGGCGTCATACTCTTCCCCGGGGGCTGGGTCCATACCGGCTTTGAGCCTGCCGAGTCGATCTATCCTGTGTTAGAAGGCGAGATCAAGCAGGTGCTCAGCATGACTGACCGCGACGTCATTGCCTGTGTCGGTGTAGACGGAAAGTATGATCGTCCTCTGGAGGATGACCCGTATGATCAGGATCAGATCGCAGTCGCGGTAAGCAAGTCCGGCATCATTGCAGCGGGTCGGAAATTCTATCCCACGAATGAAGAAGAGCGAAAGCACATTACGCTTGCCGATTCATATCTGGCCCGCCAGAACGGGTTCCCCCGGACATTCGATCTGAACGGAACTCGGTACTTCCTTTTCGTCTGCTATGATATCTATGGCCCCAGATCCGACCCCGATCGGTATTCCAATCCCGGTGTCGATATTGGGCTGAATCTGATCCACCGGTTCTGCCCGAAAGGCGAAGGCCCTTCCCAGGAGAACTACTTCCCCCGGTATGGGTTCGCGGGCGCTTCGAAGATCTGGGGAATACCGATCTTTGGTACCGGCATCTACTACCGGCGAGATATCCCCGCCGATTGGCCGACAGGGGTCTACTGGAAACCGGGAGGTCGGGTGCGATGCACCTACGAGGAGATCGCGCTGCCGGTCGATCGAAGCATCGGACCGATCTCCGTCCCGGAAGGCCACGTAGAAGTCAGGGTGTTCTCTGATATCCGGCGTAATCTCAACTCAATGCAGGTTCCTGCACCTGCAAGGGTCGAGAAAGGTCCGCAGGTAGCGGTTCAGAAGAGTGCCAGACCCCGTGTGCAGCCAGGGAGAGATGCTTTTGCAAATGTCGTCACAGCATTCGAAGCCAAAAGCCGGTTCCCCAGGGGGTTGCAAAGGAAGTTTGCCGGCCGGGATCAGTGCCGGTACTCGTTCCCTGCTTGGCAGCGGATCAACGATAAGCCAATCAAGTACGTTTGCTACGAGTTTAACGACTGGATTGGCCATGGGAAGCCGGAGATCTCGGTTGAAGTGCTCTTCGGTCTTGAAGCGTTCAGGGATATTGCGGAGATCATCCATGCACGGGCGCCGGCGGTGCAGGAGAGACTCCCACATGCCGCTGAACTGAACTGGAAGACATCCACCCGTGGATGGCTCCGGCTACAATACTCATTCCCTGACACGGTGGAGCCGGGCCTCATCGCTGATTCAATGGCGGTTCTCGTCGAAGAAACCCGCGAGACAGTGAATAACTGGCTGAAAGAGAGAGGAATGAGCCATTACTGACCTGGTGTAGAGGCCAGCTCCCTAAGTACTAATCTGGATTAGTACTAATCAGGATTAGGGTTTCGTCGGCCGCGAGACCGGGCGGGCCTTGCTCGATGAGGGGCGGCGTCTCGTGCAGAAAGCGGAGCACGTCCGGCACGATCCCTATCCGAACGAGCGCTTCTGCCTTGTTGCCGGGGGCATCGAAGGAAAGGACCGGCTCCGCGAGGAGGGGCTCCTCGCCTACGACCTCACTGACATCGAGGCGGCGTGCAGTGCCGGGTAGGCTGCGGCCGGGTTTGTTGTCTGAAAACTGAACCCTTTTTGTACCCATATGTTATCCGCGAGAACCTCTCTTCCTTGCAGAATATCGAGTGCATATTCATCCACGGATCGTTTGCAAAGGGGACCGCAGGGGGAAGGAGCGATATCGACCTCTTCATCGTCGGCGACGTGGACGAAAGGGTGCTGATCCCGCTCGTGAATGCGAGCGAGCGTGCGACCAACCGCGAGATCAACTACACGCTCATGCATGCTAGCGAGTTTGCACGGCGAAAGGAGGGCGGCGATCCTTTCGTGAAGAATGTAATGGGTGAGAGAAAGATCATGAATCGTCGGGACCTGCGATGATTGAGGATCTTGAGAGGCAGGGGCTGATCAGGAGGCTCCCTTCCGACACGAGGCAGAATTTGCGGTGAGGGCGGCCGGGGCTCTGATGCAGAAGATCGAGACGCTCCTTGCATGATCTCTGTTTCTCGGCCGCGAGGGTTCCCGCCATTCACCTCGCCGAAAGACCGGCGGCCCCCCCTACCCGTGGTGCCTCCCGCACCCGCACGCGAACTCCGCGATGAACCCCTCCCTTCCCGACGCCAGCACCTCGCCGGGCGTCCCCTCGAAGACGACCCTCCCCTCCTCCATGACGCAGACCTTATCGCCGAGTTCGAGGGCGTCGCGGAGCGCGTGGGTGACGAGGACGCAGGGGATTCCGGCGGCCCGGATCGTCTCGCGGAGTTCGCGGCGCATCTCTCCCTGGACGCGGACGTCGACCGCGGCGAGCGGTTCGTCGAGGAGGAGGAGATCGGGCCTGACCGCGAGTGCCCGGGCGAGCGCCACCCGCTGGCGCTGCCCGCCGGAGAGCCGGCCGACGTTGACGCCCGCGAGGTCGGAGAGGTGCATGCGTCCGAGTTCCCCGGCGACGCGGGCGGCGATCTCCTGTCGCGGGACCTTCCGGCACCGGAGGCCGAACGCGACGTTCTCGAAGACCGAGAGGTGCGGGAAGAGGGCGTAGGACTGGAAGAGGTGGCCGATGCTCCGGTCTTCGACCGGGACGTCGATCCGCCGTGCGTCCGAATAGAGCACCCGGCCTGCAAGGGCGATCTCCCCGCGGTCCGGGGCGAGCAGTCCTGAGACCAGGTTGAGGACGGTCGACTTGCCGGCCCCGTTCTCCCCGATCAGGACGAGGGTCTCCCCCGGCCCGACCGAGAGGGAGACGTCGAGTTCGTAGTCCCGCAACTGTTTTACGGCACGCATGGAGAGCATCAGACGGCCCTCCGGGTAGTGTACCGGACCGCGAGGATCACGGCAAACGAGATGATCACGAGGACGATCGCGATGCTGATCGCGTCGGAAAGGTCTCCCTGCATCGTCGTGTAGATCGCGAGCGGCATCGTCTGCGTCCGGCCCTGGAAGTTGCCGGCGAACATGATCGTCGCGCCGAACTCCCCCAGCGCCCGGGCGAACGAGAGGATCGCCCCGGAGATAAGGCCGCTCCACGCGAGCGGGATCGAGACGCGGAAGAGGACGGCGAGCCTCGATGCCCCGAGCGTCCGTGCCGCGTCCTCGTACTGCGGGTCGACCGCCTCGAAACTCGCCCTCGCCTGCCGGATGTAGAACGGGGAGGCGACGAAGACCTGCGCGAGGATGACCGCGACGGTCGTGAACGCGACGTTGATCCCGAGCCCGTCGAGGAACTCCCCGACGACGCCCCGGCGGCCGAAGGCCATCAGGAGCGCGATGCCCGCCACTGCTGGCGGGAGGACGATGGGGAGGTCCGTGAGGGTATCGACGATCTCCCGGCCGCGGTAGCGCACCCGCGCGTTGACGTAGGAGAGCGGCGTCCCGAAGAGAACGACGATCGCGGTGCTTACCGAGGCGGTGGCGAGGGAGAGCACGAGCGCGTCGACGACGACCGGCTGCTGCAGCGACTGGATGAACGCCTCGGGGGTGATCCGCAGGAAGAGCGAGGCTATCGGGACCGTCACGAAGAGGAGGAAGCCCGAGATGAGGCAGAAGACGAGGAGGGAGAGAACTGTCCCTCCGGGTCTTGCGGCCCTATCGGACCGGGTCGAATCCATAAGATTCCAGGATGGCGCTGCCTGTCGGGCCGCGGACGAACGCGATGAACGCGGCTGCCTCGTCTTTCTGCTCTGACGACGCGAGTATCCCGATCGGGTACTCCGCGACGACGTTGTACTCCGCCGGGATCTCGATCCTCCGGATCTGGGAGCGATCGTCGGCACGGACGTCCGACTTGAAGGTGAACGCCGCATCTGCCTCACCGAGCGTCAGCTTCGGCATCACCGTCGTGATCGCCGTCTCCTCGGAGACGACGTTTTTCATCACGGCGTCCCGGTATGCCGTGCCGTAGGCGGGGTCGGCCGCCATCGTATCGAGCACCTGCCGGGCGTAAGATCCGAACGGGACGTCCTTCGTCCCGAGGACAAGTTTTACGCCCGGCCGGGCGAGATCGGCAAGATTCATGATCTTTGCCGGGTTATCGGCGGGAACGATCACCGCAAGCGAGTTCTCGAGGAAGACCGCGACCGTGTCGTTCTCCATGAACCCGCCGTCCTGCAGGGCTCCCATATGCTTCGTGTTCGCCGAGACGAAGACGTCGGCCGAAGCACCCTGTTCTATCTGGGTGCGGAGCGCCTGCGAGCCGTCGAAGACGAAGTCCACGACGACGTCCGGGTTCTCCGCCGTATACGCCTCCCCAAGCCCGGTGAACGCTCCCGTGAGCGATGCTGCAGTGAAGACCGTCAGCGTCGTCTGCTGTGCGTTCGGCTGCGTGGTGCCGGTGCATCCCGCAACGGCGAGCATTGCGGCGACGAGGAGAAGCGGCACCAGCAGTGTAAGGGTGGTGTGGGATCTCATGGTATGCCTCATGGACGGGTGTCCCGGTCGTGCAGGTGCCCGGCGCCTCACCGGCCGGCCGGCATCCTCGTCAGCCGCAGGCTGACCTCGTTCCTCCCGCACGGTCTGGCCTCCACGCCATATCCTCTCCGTTCCGCCTCCATCCCGATCCAGGGGGGCACGTGGTCGCAGATCACCTCCAGCGCGTTGAAGTCGGCCCGGCAGATGAACTCCCGGAGGACCTGTTTGCTGCTGACGAAGGGCGCCTTTCCCTGGATCTCCTTGATCGAGATGAAGAACCGGCCGGGCGCGACCTCGACGGGCACGGGGATCTCGACGGCCGGTGCCGCCGCGCTCTCCTCCTCCTCCTCGCCCTTCAGCACGCCGTCGAGGAACTCGTCGGGCCGGCCGGAGACCTCCCAGACGCTGCACCCTGCCTTCTCGAGCTCGAAGTACATGGCGCCGCTCGCCGACTGCGCGGCAAAGATCCTGCAGGTGCCGAGGAATTGCATGAGATCGCCCATCTTCGAGCGCAGTTCCGCGAGCCCCCCCTCCGGGTCGATGGCAAGCTCCATCTCGCGGCCGGCCGTAAATGAGGGGCCGCACTTCCTGTACACGACGACCGTTCCGGGTTCGCCGAACCTGCCGGAGCACCCGTCCGCGTCGAGGAGCACCGCCACCTCCCCGGTATCGCCGTGCCCTTCGCACTTTTTGCACATTCTTAGATCACCAGCCGTTCCACGACGTTGCCGCCTTCGATATGTTCGTTCAGGATCTCTTCGACGTCGTCGGGCGTGACCGACCCGTACCAGACGTTGTCCGGGTAGACCACGACGATCGGCCCCTTCTCGCAGATGCCGAAACAGCCGGTGTTGTTGATGAAGACCTCGCCGCCGAGTTCTCGTTCGTCGATCTCTTCCATGAACTTCATCATGACGGCCACGCCGTCCTTGGAGTGGCAGAACCCTTTCTGCTGGCCGTTTGCGCGTGAACTCGTGCAGATGAAGATGTGACGTTCAGGCTTTTGCATTGGATTCACCTCGTTCGTTGAGCAACTCTTCTCTCCGCAGTCTGCGGTAGGAGCCGTACTTCGCTTCCAGCAGGGTGTTGGTGAACCGGTCGAGAAAGGCGAGGGTGCCCGTGTAGCCGACCGAGAGGATCCTCTGCCCGCCGACCCGGTCGTGGACGGGGTAGCCCACCCTGAGGCCGGGGATCCCCTGCCGCTCGGTCAGGTACCTCCCGCCCGAGTGGCCGACGGCGAGGTTCGCCGACGTCCGGACCGCTGCGTCCTCGATCGTCACGAAATCCGCTTCTTCGAGGACGATCGTCTCTTCCAGCGCGTCCTGTAGCAGGGGCCGCAGCAGCGCGGATAGGGCGCTGTTCTGCGTTCCGCTGGCGATGACGGCAGGAACCGAACCGTTCTCCAGGCAGAATTTTGCCAGGGCGTAGATCAGTTCGGGTTCGCCGTAGACGACCGGCCGCGCCGCCGCGTTGATCTTGTGGGCGTCGGCCATAGCGTCGCAGAGCCATCCCCGCTCGAGCACGAGGCTCGCGGGCACGGGCCGCCCGCCGAGGTCCTTCAAGGTCCCGACGAAGAGGTCCGTGTTCTCAAGGCCGATCGGGAGCGGGAGGTCGATCAGCGGGACGCCGAACCGCTCTTTGAGGAAGCGGCCGGGGGAGAGACTGTCCGGGCAGGTGAGGCCGAACTGGATGGTGGCCCGCGCCCCGCTCATGCGAGCGATCGCGGCGGCCGGGGTGCCGCCCGGCGCGATCTTCGTGTAGCGTCCCCCGAAGGGACGGTCCAGCGTCAGCGAGTAGTCGGGCAGCAGCGTGTACTCAAGGCCCATCAGGTCGAGGAGGCGCTTTATCTCCCTGATATCGGCGGGGCTGATGTTCGGGACGATGACGTTGATCCCGCGGTGCCGTTCGGCCGGCCGGGCGTAGTGGGCGATGACCGCCCGCGTCGTCGCCCAGAACCCCTCGGTGTGGGTGCCGCCGTAGCTCGGCGTGGAGACGGGGATGATCTCGATCTCCCCGATCTCCCGGTCCCTCCGGTAGGTCTCGACGAACCGCCCGACGTCGTCGCCCATGGTCTCGGAGAGGCAGCTCGTCAGGATGCCGATGACCTTCGGCCGGTAGACCCGGATCACGTTGTCGAGCGCGATCCTCAGGTTCGCCTCCCCCCCGAAGATCGCCTGCTTCTCGTTTAAGGACGAGGAAGCGATGTCGATCGGCTCGTTGAAGTGCTCGACGTTCGCGAGGCGCATGTAGGTGCTGCACCCCTGCGAGCCGTGCACCAGCGCGATGGAGTCTTCTACGCCCCGCAGGGCGAGGACCCCGCCGAGCGGCATGCACATGTGGCACTGGTTCTCGTTGACCTGTTTTGCCCGTGACGTTGTCTCAGTCATCCTTCCGCCTCCTCGAAGGGGTTCTTCTTCACCCGTTCCCAGACCGGGGAGCAGGTGGTGGCGTAGACCTCGCGGGCGAACCGGATCGCCCCGTCAAACCCGGCAAGACCGTCTTTGCGGTCGTGGTTGTGGTCGACGAAGCCGATGCCCAGTTTGTGTGCGAGGAACCGCTCTTTCACACCGCCGGCCATCATGTCGACGTCTTTTTCCAGCAGGAACTTCTCGATCTCGGCGGGGTTGGCGTCGTCGATCACGACCGTCCCCTCGCTGACGATGGCGCCGATCTGCTCGTAGTCCTCCTGCTTGCCGGTCTGCGTCCCGGTGAAGACGACCTCCATGCCGAGTTCCTGCAGCTGGCGGATGATGGCGAGCGCCTTGAACGCGCCGCCCACGTAGATCGCCGCCCGCTTTCCTGCGAGTCTCGCCCGGTACTTCTCGACGACCGGCCGGACCCGTTCCATCTCGCGCTCGATGAGCGCCTCCGTCCGGCGGACGATCTCCTCGTCCCCGTAGAACCGGGCGATCCTGCGCAGGCTCTCGGCGGTGTTCGCGGCGCCGAAGAAGTTCACATCGATGTACGGGGTGCCGTACTCCTTCTCCAGGTTCATCGCCACCCAGTGCATCGAGCCGCTGCACTGCACCAGGTTCAGGCAGGCTCCGGGCGCCCTCTTCAGGGCGGCGACGGTCGAGTCCCCGGTGAAGGCCACGTTGATCTCGATGCCCATCTCTCTGAGGTAGCGCTCGACGAGCCACTTCTCGCCGCCGAGGTTATACTCCCCGAGAAAGTTGAGTTTCCGCGTCTTCTCTACGGTCTCTCCGTCTTTTGGGCGGATCAACTTCAGCAGGGCTTCTCCTGCCGCCCGGTAGCCGACGATCTTGTTGCCCGAGAGAAAGCCGCTCGACTCCACCGGGATCACGTCGATGCCGTGCCTCCCCGACGCCTCCTTGCAGACGGCGACGATGTCGTCGCCGATCAGCCCGACGACACAGGTCGCGTAGACGAATATCGCCGGGGGATGGTACTTCCCGACGACCTCGTCGATACAGGCGACAAGTTTCTTCTCTCCACCAAAGACCACGTCCCGCTCTTTCAAGTCGGTGGAAAAACTCTGCCGAAACATCTCCGGGCCACTGGACAGGCTGCCGCGGATATCCCACGTGTACGCCGCACACCCGATCGGGCCGTGGACGAGGTGGACCGCATCCGTCACCGGATTTAGGACCACCCTCGCCCCGGAATACACGCAGGCACGCTGGCTCACGGCCCCGGCCAGACTGTCGTCGGCGCAGTGAATGCGGCTTTTGTTCTTTCCCGTGGTCACGATGGAGAACTGCCTCTCATCGATGCACGCCGTAGGCACCGAACACTCGTTCTCCATGTCTCTTTCACCAGTCTTAGAGGATCAGTTCGTAATCTTCGTCCAGGGAGTCGCGGTCCCGCCGCTCGAGCAGCGCGTTGCTGATCATCTCGATCAGCCGCAGGCACCCACGGTAGCCGACGATCGGCATCAGCGGGTGCACGGCCCGGTCGAATACGGGGAACCCGACCCTGACCAGGGGGATGTCCTCGGCCCGCGCGATGTACTTGCCGTGCGTGTTGCCGATGAGGAGGTCGACCGGCTCTTCCTTGATCCACTGGTGGAGGTCGAAGAGGTCCCCCTCGGCTTTGACCCTGCTCCCTTCGATGCCCGCTTCTTCGAGCATCCCGTTGACGGTCTTCTCGAATTTGTTGCCGGGCGTTCCCGTGACGACGTACTTCGGGATCATGCCCATCGTGATGAGGAACTCTGTGAGCGGGACCAGGATGTCCGGGTCCCCGAAGACCGCTACCGTCTTCCCCTCGTACTGGAAGTGGGTGTCGATCAGGGTGTCGATGACCTGCCCGCGCTCGACTTCGAGCGATTCGGGCACGTCGACCCCGAACCCTTCCTTCACCGCCATGATCAGGTCGTCGGTCGCCCGGACCCCGATCGGGATCCTGAGGGGGACGCCGGGCACGCCGCACTTCGCCTGGAGAGTCGCCGCCGCCTCGTCGGAGGACCAGGCGCCGAGCGAGAGGGTCAACTTCGAGTTGCCCGATTCCTTTATCTCCGCGATCGTCGCGCCGCCCCGGGGGTACATCTCGTAGGTCTTTCGCATCGGCGAGTCCATCACGCCCGTGGTGTCGGGATACATGATCGAGGGGACGCCCATCTCGGTCACGATCCTCCTGATCTCCCGCATATCGCCGGGGTTCACGAACCCCGGGAAGATGTTCGCCCGTTCCTTCTTTTCGCCGCCGTCCGACTCCGCAAGGTAGGATACGATCCCCTTGCACATGTTCGAAAACCCGGTGACGTGCGAACCGTGGTAACTCGGCGTGTTGGCGTGGATGACGTACCTGCCTTCGGGGATCTCCGACTGCTTGATGATCGTCGGGATATCGTCCCCGATCGTCTCGCTGAGGCACGTGGTGTGGACCGCGATGATCTCCGGGTCGTAGATGGCAAAGACGTTCTTGATCGAGGTCTTTAAGTTTGCAGCCCCGCCGAATACGGACGCTCCTTCCGTGAAGGAACTCGTCGAGGCCATCGCCGGCTCGTGGAAGTGCCTTGAGAGCGCCATCCGGTGGTAGGAGCAGCACCCCTGCGACCCGTGGCTGTGCGGGAGACAGCCGTGGATGCCGAGGGCTGCGTACATCGCGCCGACCGGCTGGCATGTCTTTATCGGGTTGATCTTTCCTGTCGTGTGTGCGCCTTCGGTGAGAGGCTTATCTGGTGTGCAGTCGAGCATCGTTCAGTCACCTCCGGTTCCGCTCTGTTCCCAGGGCGGGGTGATCATCTTCCATGCGGGCGTGGAGAGCGAGTGCGCCACGTCCTTTGCGAAGGTCACCGCCCCCCTGAAGCACGTGTACGGACCGCTGTAGTCGTACGAGTGGATCTGCTTTGAGGGGAGGCCCATCTTGTGCGTGACGTACTTGTCCTTGATCCCGGTGAAGATCAGGTCGGGCTTGAAGATCTCGACCAGTTCTTCGGTCTCGAAGTGGTTGGCGTCGTCGATCATGATCCCGCCGTCGACCATGTCCGGGTACATCCCCTTGTAGTCGTTGAGGATGCCGGACGCGGCCAGTTCGTCGTACTTCTCCTTTGACATCTTCAGGTGCAGGTGGGGCGGCCGGTACTCTTCGGGGTCCGGTTCGACGTGGAGTTCGGGGATGTTCTTTGAGTCCGCATCGCTCTTGATCGTCGGTATGACCTCGCGCCCCTCGTAATCGTCGCGGTGGGCGAACTCGTAGCCCGCGACCACGACTTCCATGCCGAGGTTCCTGAGCAGGAACTGGTAGTGGTGGCTGCGCGACCCGCCGACGAAGGCAAAGGCGGTCCTGCCTTTGAGGACCTTCCGGCACCGCTCGATCTCCGGCGTGACCGCGGCAAGCTCGCGCTCGATGACGTGTTCCGTCCTCGCGATCAGGTCTTCGTCGCCGAAGCACCGGGCTATCTCGCGGAGCGTGTCGATCGTCGCGTCGATGCCGATGAAGTTCACCTTCAGCCAGGGGATGCCGTACTTCGTCTCCATCATCTCGGCGATGTAGTTGATCGAGCGGTGGCACTGGACGAGGTTTAAGTGGGCCCTGTGCATGTTCTTGATCTTCGCATAGGCCGAATCGCCGGTGAGGGTCGAGCCTACCGTATACCCGATCTCTCCGAGGATCCTCTCGATCTCCCAGGTGTCGCCGCCGATGTTGTACTCGCCGAGGATGTTGAGGACGTACTTCCCGTCCACCTTCTCGGTCCCGGTCCCGATGATGCGCTCCATGATCTGGTTGTTGGCGATGTGGTGGCCGGCCGACTGGCTGACCCCCTTGTAGCCTTCGCAGTTGTAGTGGATCACCGGAATACCGTGCCTCTCCTGTGCCGCCTTTGCGACAGCGGAGAGATCGTCGCCGATAAGCCCGATCGGGCACGTCGCGCAGATGTTGATGGCCCTCGGGTGGAAGATCTCCACGGCCTCGTCGATCATCTTCGCGAGCTTCTTCTCGCCTCCAAAGACGATGTCGCTCTCCTGCATGTCGGTCGAGAAGCACATCGCTGTGTAGATCTGCTCCGGGGGAGTTCTCTCGTCGGCCCGTGCCTTGTTCCGCCGCGTCCCCCAGCTGTAGTAGGCGCACCCGATCGGGCCGTGGGTGATCGTGAGCATATCCTTGATCGGCCCGACGACCACGCCCTTGCACCCGGCGTAACTGCATCCCCGCTGGGTTATGATGCCGGGAACCGTCCGGGTATTCGCCTCGATCTGCGGGCAGGAACCGCCGGATGGATCCTTCTTGACGATATGCTTGCTCCGGTTCTTTCGCACTTTGTCCGGAAGCGGTGCCAGCAGCTCGTCGACGTTTAGGTCCGTCGTCATCTCTTCTCTCTCCTGTACTCCTTACCAGATTGCAGCGTCACCGGACTCGCCCGTGCGGACACGGACTGCATCGGCAACAGGCGTCACGAAGATCTTCCCGTCGCCTGCACCGCGCTCCGTGCGGTTGGCTCTGATGATCGCCTCAACGATCCGCGGCACGTCCTCGTCGTGGGCGAGGATGGTGAACAACCGCCGCGGAAACATCCTTTTGTCGTCGAGGAACGTGACGACCTGCTCTTCGGACTCCTCCCTCTCGATGACGTCGGTAGCGGCCATCCCCATGAGTCTCTCCTTACAGGGGGCGTTTATCTCCTCATGCGGCAGCAGTTTTCCTCTGCCCATCGCTTTGACGGCGGTGAAACCGGCGACGCCCGCCTCGATCAGGGCACGTTTCGTCGCACCGGTCTTCTTCATCCGCACGATGGCCATGATCTCTTTCATCTCAGCACCGCCGGTTCAGAGGCCTTTGCTCCCCGTCGAGACGGTGTACGCCTCTTCCACGGGGCTGATGAAGATCTTCCCGTCGCCGAAGTTGCCGCTCTGGCCGGTCCTGGCACTCTTGAGGATTATGTCCACGATCCTGTCCCTGTCCCCGTCCTCTATCGCGACGAGGATGAGGGTTTTCGGGATCTCGTCGTAGTAGACGTCCCCCATCCGGATCCCCTTCTGCTTGCCGCGGCCGACGACGTCGACGACCGTTGCAGCGTTGAATCCTCCGGCCGAGAGGTTCTCGAGGACTTCGTCCTTCTTCTCCGGCCTGACTATCGCTCGTATAAACTGCATCTGCTTCACCTCCAGTATTACAGGCCCAGGAACCCGTGTTCCATCATCAGCTCTTCGAGCCGGTCCTGCGTCATGGGCTTGGGCACGACGAACATCGTGTTGCCGTCGATGGCCCGCGCGAGGTTCCGGTACTCGTTCGCCTGGTTCGCCTCGGGATCGAAGTCGACGACCGTCTTCTTGTTGATCTCGGCCCGCTGGACCAGGTTGTCCCGTGGGACGAAGTAGATCAGTTGCGAGCCTATCTCTTCGGCGAACGCCTTTAAGAGGGCAAGCTCGTTGTCCACTTTCCGGCTGTTGCAGATGATGCCGCCGAGCCTGACTTTGCCGTTCTGGGCGTACTTCTGGATGCCTTTGGCGATGTTGTTCGCGGCATAGAGGGCCATCAGTTCGCCCGATGCCACGATGTAGATCTCCTCGGCCTTTCCTTCCCGGATCGGCATCGCGAACCCGCCGCAGACGACGTCGCCGAGCACGTCGTAGAAGACGTAGTCGAGGTCGCCGGTGTATGCTCCGAGAGACTCGAGGAGGTTGATGGACGTGATGATCCCCCTGCCGGCGCAGCCGACCCCGGGTTCGGGGCCGCCCGATTCGACACAGCGGGTGTTCCCGAATCCGGGTTTGAGGATCTCCTCGAGCTCGATGTCGTCGCCCTCGTCACGGAGGGTGTCGAGCACCGTCTTCTGGCACAATCCGTGGAGCAGGAGCCGGGTAGAGTCGGCCTTCGGGTCGCACCCCACCACCATCACCTGTTTACCGGCCTCCGCGAGCGCCGCCACCGTGTTCTGCGTTGTCGTCGATTTGCCGATACCGCCTTTTCCATAGATTGCAACTTGTCTCATGCTGTTTCCTCGATTCGTTGCCACCTGAAAGGTCGGCATACGAATATTTAGTTTTTGTGGAAGGAAACTTCCTTCCATCAGTATATAAATATTTCTACAACGGCGGGCGGAGCCCTGCGCACCGGGGCAACGGCAGCAGGGAGCGCCGTTCTGCGGACATCGTCCGGACCCCGCGATCGACGGCGAAAACACCCCCGGACGCGCGGGGTTCCGGAGCGGTTGCCGGGGTTTCGGCGTCTGCAGCCTCTTCCCGATCCATTCATATCCCCCGGGAGCAAATACTCCGGCGTGGTGGACAACCATGACGGATCGTTTTGTACGGCCGCTGCATTCGTGCCGATGGGCACACGGCGGAAAGGATTTGTAAACAGCCCGACTCTCTCCGGCTGAAGAGCGAACGCTTACACGACTATTCTCTCTGCACGCTCCCGGCAGGGGACCCTCCCGCCCGGGTGAGCGCATGCTGAAGACCGGCGCGGGCATCCTGCTCGACGGGCTTGCCGAGCAGGGGGTGACGACCATCTTCGGGTATCCCGGCGCCGCGGTCCTCCCCATCTACGACGAACTCCCCTACTCGGGGATCCGGCACATCCTCGTCCGGCACGAGCAGGCGGCGGCGCATGCGGCCGACGGCTACGCCCGGGCGAGCGGCAGGACCGGGGTCTGCCTCGCGACCTCCGGCCCCGGCGCCTGCAACCTGGTCACGGGGATCGCGACCGCCTACATGGACTCGGTCCCGATGGTCGCGCTGACCGGCCAGGTCCCGACGACATCGCTCGGAAACGACGCCTTCCAGGAGGCGGACATCACCGGGATCACCGCCCCGATCACCAAGCGAAACTACCTCGTCAGGCGGACGGAGGACCTTGCCGGGATCGTGAGAGAAGCGTTCTCCATCAGCCGGACCGGGAGGTGCGGGCCGGTCCTCGTCGATCTCCCCCGCGACGTCCTCGCGAACCGGATCGAGCACGACGGGACCCCGCCGCCGCCGGCCGTCCGGAAGGGCCGTCGGCCGGCAGACCGGCGCCAGATCGAGAAGGCCGTCGCCGCGCTTGCGGCGGCCGAGCGGCCGGTCATCTACGCCGGGGGCGGGGTCGTGGCCTCCGGCGCCGCAGCGGAGGTCGTCGCGCTCGCGGAGGCCCTGCTCGTCCCGGTCACGACGACCCTGATGGGGCTCGGTCTCATCCCCGGCGACCACCCGCTCAACCTCGGCATGCCGGGGATGCACGGGACGAGGTACGCGAACGCTGCGATCACCGAGTGCGACCTCCTCTTTGCCGTCGGGGTGCGGTTCGACGACCGGGTCACCGGACAGCCCGGGACCTTCGCGCCCGGCGCCGCGGTCGTCCACATCGATGTCGACCCGGCCGAGATCGGGAAGATCAGGCCGGCCGATATCCCCATCGTCGGCGACGCGAAGGCCGTCCTCGCGGAGATCCTCGGCCGTATCCGGAAGAACGGGTCCCATGATGCCTGGATCAGCAGGATTTCGCGGCTCAAGACCGCTCATCCTCTCCGCTGCCCGATCGAAGCCGGCCTCTACCCGCAGCGGATCGTCAGGGACCTCTGCTCGCTTCTTGGAGGCGCCGGGATCATCGCGACCGAGGTCGGCCAGAACCAGATGTGGACGGCGCAGCACTACTGCTTCCGGCATCCCCGGTCGTGGATCTCGTCCGGCGGGCTCGGGACGATGGGCTACGGCCTTCCCGCGGCGATGGGGGCGCACTTCGCCCGCCCGGACGAGACGGTCTGTCTCGTCGCGGGCGACGGCAGCCTCCAGATGAACATCCAGGAGCTCGGCACGATCGCCCAGTATGCCGTCCCCCTCAAGATCCTGGTCTTAAACAACTGCTACCTCGGCATGGTCCGGCAGTGGCAGGAGCTCTTCTACGACCGCCGGTATGCCTGCACCGATCTTCCCACGGTGGACTTCGCGAAGATCGCCCGGGCCTACGGCATCGAGGCCGAGACGGTCGAGGACGGGGAGGACGTGAAGGGCACGCTCTCAAACGCCCTCGATCACCCCGGCCCCTACCTCGTCGACTTCAGGATCGAGCGGGAGGAGAATGTCTTTCCCATGGTCCCCCCGGGTGCCGCGATCAACGCGATGATCGATCCGGGGGTGGGGTAACCCCCCTTTTTTCCGGCCGCTGAACGGGGGGCGTGCAGGAGCAGATCCGGGGCGGCGATCGCCGGGGTATCTCCGCGCGGGACCCAGGATCGGGAGCGCCTGGAAAGCCGGATGGATGGTGTCGCTGGTGATTGTCCCTTTAAAACTATTGTATATGATTCAAAATGTCTCAAAGACTCTATATCTCTGTAAAAAGATAACGATAGTTTAATCTACCCAAACTGGGTACAAAAACCTGGAAGCGGGATCCCGGCGGCAGCTGCACGCAGCACCGGAGAGGCGGCGTGCAGCACCCGCCGACACCGTATCGCCGGGAAATCCGGCGGTCTCCGGTCCCGGCCGTTGAGTGGCAGGGCTCGTTCCCCGCACGGAGGGGGGTTCCGGAGGCTCTGCGATGAATCTCCTACCCCTCGCCATTCAGCATTCAACAGGGTGATCTACCTTGGATACAGCGACACTGAATAACGCACTCGACCAGATCGTCGCCGGGAACTACTCCACCCGGATCGACGAAACCACCGTCGGAGACGAACTCCGGCCGCTCGCCGGCCGGCTCAACGCCGCGCTTGCCGCACTGGAGGGCCGCGAAGAGGCTCACCAGAAGGAACTCCGTGAGACGGCCGCTCTGAAGCGGCGGTTTACGCTGATGATCCGCGACAACCCGCTCGCGATCGCCGTCCTCCGGCCCGACAAGAGCCGGATCGACATCAACGACGAGTATGCCCGGATGTGGCGGGGCACCCGCAAGGAGACCCTCGCAAAGAAGATCTACGACTACGACGTCACCATTCTCGACGGGGAGCACTTCTACGCCTGTTACGAGACGAAGCAGCGGACACGGACGACCGTACTCGCAAAATGGCCCGACGGCGTGAAGAAGTACCTCACCTTAAACGCCATCCCGATCCTGGACGAGAAGGGCGAGATCGAGGTGGCCTTCTACGTCTGGAACGACACCACCCACGAGCACGACCTGGTCGAGCAGGCCCGGGATAAAGCCGCCTGGTACGAGTCCATCCTGGACGCGGTGCCGTTCCCGGTCTCGGTCACCGACCTCGACACGAACTGGACGTTCATCAACCGGGCCGTCGAGACGTTCATCGGCAAGAAGCGGGCGGAGGTCCTCGGCCGGCCGTGCCGCGAGTGGAACGCAAACATCTGTAATACCTCAAACTGCGGCATCACCTGCCTGCGGCGGGGACAGCAGCAGACGTTCTTCGAGCAGAGCGGCGGCAACTTCCAGGTCGACACCTCCTACGTCAGGAATGCAAGGGGCGAGAACGTCGGGCACGTCGAGGTCGTCCAGGACATCTCGAGTACGGTCAAGGTCGCCAACTACATGGACGTCGAGGTGCAGCGGCTTGCCGGCAACCTGAGCCGGCTTGCTGCGGGGAACCTCGAGTTCGACACCGCTGTCGCCCCCGCCGACCGCTACACCGAAGAGGTCCGGCAGAACTTCGTCAGGATTGCAGAGAGCCTCGTCGAGGTCCGCGGGAATATCGGCGCGATGCTCGAAGACGCCGCGATGCTGGCGCAGGCGGCGCAGGACGGAAACCTCCGGGCCCGCGCCGACGTCGCCCGGCATGAGGGCGAGTATCGCAGGATCGTCGAGGGCGTCAACGCCATGCTGGACTCGGTGATCGCCCCGCTGAATGTGGCGGCGGACTTCATCACCGATGTCTCGATGGGTAACGAGCTCGAAAAAGTCACCGGCGACTATCGCGGCGATTACGCCAGGATCAAGGAGAGCATCAACCGGTGCCGCGAGATCCTCTACGGGGTGCTGGGCGAGATCACCATGCTCACGCAGGCGGCCGTGGACGGCAGACTCGAGACCCGTGGAGATACCCGGAAGTTCGACGGCGCATGGGTCCAGATGATCGGGGGCATCAACGCCACCCTGGACGCGGTCGTCGGTCCGATCAACGAGGCAAAGAGGGTCTCGGAGGAGTACGCGAACGGAAACTTCAGGGCCCGCGTCGATGGGAACCTGAAGGTCGCCGGGGACTTCGTCGCGTTCAAGAAGGCGCTCGACAACATCGGCGTCCAGGTCTCCGCCACCCTCGCGGAGACCAGCCGGGCGATCGTCCAGGTCGAGGAGGGGACCGCGGAGACGAGCAAGGGGTCGGAGGAGATCGCGAAGGCGGCCGAGCAGGTCTCGAACACCAGCCAGCGGTGCGCCGACCTTGCCAAGCAGGTGCTTGACCGGATCGAGGCCGTCGACCGGCAGATGGCCGACCTCTCGGCCTCGAACGAGGAGATCGCGAGCACCTCGCAGAACGTCCTCGAACGGGCCCAGAACGCGGCCCGGCAGGGCCACCAGGCGCAGGGTCTCGGTGACGAGGCCTCGAAGAAGATGCAGATCGTCGAGGGGATCGCACAGCAGAGCGTCGAGGAGATCGAGGGGCTCAACGCCCGGATGCGCGAGATCAACAACATCGTCAAGCTCATCACCGATATCGCGAACCAGGTCAACCTCCTCGCCCTGAACGCCGCGATCGAGGCTGCCCGGGCGGGAGAGCACGGGCGCGGGTTTGCGGTCGTGGCGGGCGAGGTCCGGAACCTCGCCGGGGAGGCGAAGAGCGCGACCCGGCAGATTGAGGACGTGATCGGCGGCATCCGGGCGAGCAGCCAGAAGACCGCGGCCGCGATCAAGTCGGCGCACACCGAGGTCGGGGCGGGGGTGTCGAGCGTGAACAAGACGATCGAGGCGCTCAACACCATCATCAGCGAGGCCGAGGTGGTCGCCCACGGGCTCGGCGAGATCGCCCGCGCCACCGAGGACCAGGCGAACGCCACGAACAACGCCGTCCAGGGGATGGCGGAGGGCACGAGGCTGACGAAGGAGATGCAGAACCAGATGGACGACCTTGCGGCCCTCGCGGAGGAGGCGAGCGCCTCGACCGAGGAGATCGGCAGCGCCGCCCACGAGATCAACAGGATGGCCCGGGGCCTCAAGGGGACCATGGACCGGTTCCAGGTCTGAGCGGGGGGCCTGCGACACTGAGTATCCCGGAGCCCGGCGACTGCTCGCCGGACGACCGGGAAACTCATCCCTGGAGTTCTGGGAGTGGTTAGCTCAGGATCCTGCTCTTGCAGTGCGGGAGAGTGGTGATTGGGAAAACAGGGATCCTACATGGGCGGCCGTCCTGCGGGCGCAAGAATTTTCAGATCGAACCGGCCGGATGCCTCTCCTTCCTGCCGCAATGTTGTGGCGGTTCATTCGCCGCAGGGTCTACTGGTATATCGTAAGCGCGGATCGCTGTCCCGCCGGGTTCTTCAGGTGGAGGGCCGGGGTTGAGGGAACGATGGTGCAGGGAGGCGTTACCTCCTGTAACCAATCCGATACCCCTCTCGCGCATCGGTCCGCTCATGGGATGCCGGCCCCTGCCTGCTGGAAGTTCTCTCCAGCACTAACTATGAGTTATTATTCAATACGGGTGCGGATTGGCTCTGTCGTGCTCCGCATCGCTATAATCTGACCCCCTTACTATGATCAGTTCCGGGAACCCATGCTGATATGGATCGTAGTTGCGCATGTGGTTGGGTATATCATCCACCACAATGTATGGGAATACGGTTCTGGTTGTATATGCGGTGAAATTCCAGTTCAGAGTCTGTTCGCGGCTCAGATTCTGATCGAAATAGAAGTGCTCAGGCGTCCCCATAGTATCGGACATGCCCCTCTCCTTCCATCTATAGTGTTCAAACCCCTCAAATGTGGTGACATAGAGGTTCACTGGTACTGGGGACACTATGGAGACATATAACTCGTCGCCAGGAAGCATGGGGGCAGGAAATCCATCATTCAGTCTGTCGGTAATCTCAACCTGCCCGTTCCAGAGTTCGGTAGTGTAGTTGTGCTCATACTCGAAGGGAGCCTCAACAGGCTCTTGCGGTTGTTCAGGCTCTCCGAATATGGGTTGGTTCGGTGGAGCGGGAGCATCGCTCGAATCCGGGGGCTGTGCCGGGGGGAGCCCACTGGATTGAGTCGGTTCCACCATCAGCGGTTGCGTGGGTTTTGTCTCTTCCGGTTCGGCTCCCTGCATCGGGAGCGGCTGTGCCAGGACGACCCCTGTCACACAGATAACGGCGATGATGGCGGCGATCATCGTCCTGGATGCTATACGGTTCATACGTTTCACCTTCGTTAGACTGCTGCCGGCTCTCACCTCAAGAAGGGGAGCGGGCCGTCTGCGTGCGACCACGGCCCCGCGTACGGTCTTCAACGGCAGGTGAACGGTAGATTCACTGGTTTCCGGGCGCCTCCTCCGTGCCGGGTATGCACATCCCCCGTTGGCCGTTCTCAAACGGGGCGATCTGCCTGCAGGTGGTGTAGGGTGAACTTATCCGCGGTATCGATGATCCCACGCTGCGGCGTGGTGGATAGAGGGATTATATAAGAATGACTGTGCCGGGCTTTTACGTTCAAAAAACCTGGCGATCCGGCCGGCGGCCACGCGGGATCGCCGGCCGCGGTGCCGGACCCCGCGCCTGAAAGAGGTGAATCCTGCGCCCTACTGCGCAAGGATCTTCCGCTTCTCCTGCTGGAACTCCTCCTCCGTCAGGGCCCCCATCTGCTTCAGCTCCGCGAGTTCCCTGAGCTGCGCCATCTTCTCCTCCTGGGTTATGCCTGTTCCGGCAGGCGCCTGCACCTGCTCCTCGTATGGTGCCGCCTGCTGCGCCTGCGCCGCCTTCTTCATCTCCCTCTCCCGCATCCTCCTATCGACAGCGCGGGTGGTCACGGTGGCTGTTCCCGCTATCACCGCGGTGCGGGCCACGGTGCCGATCAGGCCCGGCCGGCCGCCTCTCATGGTGCCACCCCCAGCGCTTCCTGCTCTTCGGGCTTCCATGCCAGCGCGGCGTCCACCGCCTCTTTCGGGATGCGCTCGCCCGCGATCAGCCTTCCGTTGGCGTTCAGGACGGCGTCGCGGAACCTTGTCGCCCATACGTGCTCGAACAGCAGCAGCGCCACGGAGCTGTTCTTCTCCATGACCTCGCCGACCTTCTTCACATCCTCCTCGGCGAAGAGCGTGCTCGCCTCCCGCGCAAGCGGGGCGAACGCTTCCGCCGCATCCTTCTGGAGGTCGGCAAGCTCCATCACGCTGATGCTGCCCCGATCGTCTTTCGTCACGAAGACGAGATCGATGATGCGGATGACGCCTTTATCGACCACCTCGCGCAACGCCGGGATGATCTCGCCTTTGAACTGGTTTCCCGGAAACTCGATGACCATGTATTCTACCGGACCAAGAGACATAGCACGCCTCGGCAGCAGGATGCCGGTTCGACTATATAACTCATCCTGGTGCAGGTCACCTGCGTTGTCCCTGTCTCTCGCTCCACTGTTCTTATGGCGGCGCCTCCTGGAGACCGTCATCCGCATCAGAAGACCACCCGGACGAGCCCGAGCGCCACGAGCAGGAGGAAGCCGGTGATGAGGACCCATCCCAGCGTGACGAAGAAGATGGACTGGAGTTTGTTCCAGCGCAGAAGCCACCCGATGACGACGCTGGTGTAGAGGCCGATCACCGGGAGTGCGGGGAGGACGATGAGCGTGACTGCGCCGTACCTGTGCAGGATCGGGTACCTCGCCATCTTCGCTTCCGTGCTCTTCGTGAAGCGCCGGACCCGCTCCGACTGCTCGGCAAACACGTCCAGGATCTCGTAGATGGCAAGGACGATCCCGAGCTCCGTGAGCGTCATGACGGCCAGGATGAAGAGGGGGCTCAGGCCGAACCCCACGCCGACGAACGCGGCGTTTGCCTGGAGGATGAGGGTGGAGACGATCAGGGAAAAGACTCTCCCGACCGGAACGGAGAGGAGAAGGCCGAGGAGTACGGGAAGCAGGGTGGCGACGACGAAGGCGATGGCGATTGCCCGAAACCCCTTCCGGACCCCGTCAATCGCCCTGGATCTCTCCATTCTTCCACCCGGACGCCGGGGGGCATGGACCCCGGAGGTCTAGCAATTCCGGCGTGCCATAGGATGCACACTTCGATATATGAACCTTGCCCGGAAGCATGTTCCAGACCCTCGTGCATCTGCAGCAGTCCGGGAGCATGAGGGTCCCAGGATGCTGCGGAAAACCGGGAAAATCCCCCAGGGATGAAACAACAAAGTTTCCGGCATTTATTTATGCAGACCTGCACGATGATCTATGCATGCGCCGTTTCGTGGAGCGGTTTGAGCATTGTGTCTACATTGCGCTGATTGCGTTCCTGGTAGTGCTGCTCTTCTTCACGCTCCTCGAACTGGGGTGGATGGTGGCCGTGGGCGTGTTTGAGGTCTCCGTCTACCGGCTTGACAGCGAGGAACTCTTCGGCCTCCTCGGATACTTCCTGCTGGTCCTCATCGGCCTCGAACTCCTGGCGACGATAAAAGCGTACCTCGATAAAAGGGAGTTCCACGTCGAGATCATCATCCTCGTCGCGATCATCGCCATCGCGAGAAAGGTCATCCTCCTCGACTCTCCGGATGCAGGCGAACTCATCGGCATTGCGCTGCTCATCACTGCCCTCTGCGGCGGCTATTACCTCGTGCACCGGGCTGGGATGCCGTTCTCTCTCCCGCCCGACGACGGCGCGGCTCCGCCCGGGCGGCGGGAGGCGCCGTGATACGGGTCCTCCGACCCGACCCGACGGGGCCGCTCTCCTCGTCGCTTGCGCGGAACGACTCCTGCTGAGGGCCGGAGCGCGTCACCTGAACGTGGGCGATGGCCGGCAAACACGGAGGGTTCCGGCGGCCCGTCGATCAGGCAGGGCCGGGTCAGGGTTCCGGGGCCCGGGGCACCGGGGTGGCGGGCAGCATGAGCGCGGCTACGAGGCCTACACCCGCAAACACCACCAGAACTACCAGGGCGAAAGCATAGCCCATGTTCCCCACGGCCAGGCTGGATACGATGACGGTTCCCGCAATGGCCACGCCGAGCGAGGAGCCCAGGTTCGAGACGCTGCGCGAGAGGCCCGATATCTCCCCCTGGTCCTCTTCGGGGAAGGCGGACTGGACGACGTTGACCGAGGAGGTCAGCATGACGCCAACGCCCACGCCGACCAGGAAGAGGCCCGGCACGAACGTAAAGACGTTGGATGTCTCCCGCACCAGCAGCAACAGGAGGAGGATGCCGATCACCGTCACGATAAAGCCCCGCCGGATCAGTATGGCCTGGGGACGCCTCCGTGCCAGCCTGCCCGCGGCCATCGAGGAGAGCAGAACGCCGATCGTGGCCGGCGTGAGGATCAGGCCGGTCTCGATGGCGCTATAGCCCCGCACGGTCTGCAGGTAGACGGAGACCACAAATGAGAGGCCTAAGAGGACCAGCCACTGGATGTTCTGCGTGATGAGGCCGAGGTTGGATGTGCGGTTCTTGAACATCCTGGTGTGCAACAGAGGCTCCTTGCCCGCCCGTTCCATGGACCGGATATGCCAGAAGAACAGGGCGAGTAGTACCACTCCAATAAGCACGAAGACCCATACCGGCGAGATGCCGCCTTCCGGGATCACGACCGTGTTGCCGATGACAAAATCCTGGCTGGCTCTAAACCAGCCGTACGTCGAGGCCTGCAGGATGCCGACCACCACAAAGAAGAGTCCCGCCGCCGAGAGGATGGTTCCGACGATGTCGAAAGCGGGTTTCTCGCCCTGCACTCCCGGATCGACGATCTTCCGGCTCTGGATGATGACTATCCCGACGACGAGAGCCTGCACGACAAAGGCGGCGCGCCAGCTGATCGCGGTGGTGATGATCCCGCCGACCAGCGGGCCTGCTGCCGCCCCGACGCCGCCCGCCGCACTGATCGCACCGAAAGCGCGGGCACGCGAGGTGAGGTCGGGAAAGAAGACGGTTGCAAGGATGTACACGGGCGGGATCAGCAGCGCGGTCCCGATGCCTTCGAGGAGCGAGTAGCCGAGGATCAGGACCCCGAGCCCCGGCGCCGCTGCCGCTACCAGCGCTCCCACGCCGTAGATTAGGAGGCCTCGCCTGAAGAGGTACGTGCGGCCCAGGATATCCGTCAGCTTGCTGCCGGGGATCATCAGGGCTGCCATGGTGAGCGTAAAGACGGCGATGGTCGTCTGGACGCCGCTGACCGTCGTCCCCAGGTCGGTGGCGATGTTGTTTATGGCCACGTTCATGTTCGAGGCAGCGTAGCTGCAGATGAACTGGGCCAGCGCAAGCGGCAGGAGCACGCCCTGCGGGGTTGCCGCCGGTGTCGGGGGAGCCGGATCTGCGGAGTGATCCATCGTATCAGCCTTTGAATAGAACCCTCCAGATGGGCATGGCGTATATTAACCTAACTGACCGGCGCCGTTACGGGCAGCGTAGCCTTTGTACGGGAAGACAGGGGGCCGGCGACAGCGGCTAACGTATCCTCCTGCCCCGCTTCCTCATCTGGCATTCCCGGACAGGCCGTGGGCCATGAGCCGGAACTGCGGGTCTCACGAAAACAGGAGATCCAGCATTGCATGGTGCCATTGAGCAACTCGAAATTTTATTCGTCGAAAAATATATTATATGGCGGATGGTCTGGCTCACGCATGACACCTGTGACGTTTGTGCCCAATGTGCCTGAGGGGCAGCGGCTGCTTGAGATCCGTAACAGCGGCGTCCCCTGGCGCAGGTGGGGACCCTACCTGAGCGAACGGCAATGGGGAACGGTGAGGGAGGACTATGGGGGGGACGGCGATTCCTGGGCCTACTTCACGCACGATCAGGCACGGTCCCGCGCCTACCGGTGGGGGGAAGACGGGATTGCCGGCATCTCCGACGACTCCCAGCGCCTCTGTTTTGCGCTTGCCCTCTGGAACGGCGCCGATCCCATCCTCAAAGAACGGCTTTTCGGGCTTACGAACGCTGAAGGGAACCACGGCGAGGACGTGAAGGAGTATTACTACTACCTCGACAACACCCCGACGCACTCCTACATGAAGTACCTCTACAGGTATCCGCAGGCCGCATTCCCCTATAACGATCTTGTAGAGACGAACCGGCAGCGCAACCGGTACGACCTGGAGTACGAGCTCCTCGACACCGGCATCTTTGCCGACGACCGCTACTTCGATGTCTTCGTGGAGTACGCGAAGGCGTCCCCGGAGGATATTCTTGTGCAGATCACCGTCCATAACCGCGGCCCGGAGGAGGCATCCCTCCACGTGCTGCCCACCCTCTGGTTCCGCAACACCTGGTGGCAGGGAGGCGGTGCGGAGAGGCCAACCCTCCAGAAGACGGAGGGCCCTCCGGGGACCGGCGTGATCGCGGCCGATCACCCTGACCTCGGAAAGCGCTACCTCTCCTGCGAGGGCGCCCCCGACCTGCTCTTCACCGGGAACGAGACCAACACGGAGCGCCTCTTCGGCACCCCGAACGCCTCGCCGTTCGTGAAGGACGGTATCAATGACTGCATCGTCGAGGGGCGCGCCGATGCCGTGAACCCGGAGGGTTCCGGGACCAAAGCTTCCGCGCATTACCGGTTAACCCTCGGTCCGGGGGAAACGCAGAGGATACGGCTGCGGCTGAACCAGGCCCCGCCCTCCGGGGAGAGCCCTCTCTTCGGGAACCCCTTTGAGAGCGTGCTCGCAGAGCGAACGCAGGAGGCGGACGCATTCTACGAGAACATCACCCCTCCGTCGGTCGGCCCCGATGCGGCGAACGTGATGCGCCAGGCGCTTGCCGGGATGCTCTGGACGAAGCAGTACTACCTCTATGAGGTCGACCGCTGGCTGGACGGGCACGATCCCGGCCAGCGGCCCTCCCTCAGGAACAATTCATGGTTCCATATGGTGAACGCCGACATCATCTCCATGCCCGACAAGTGGGAGTATCCCTGGTATGCGGCATGGGACCTGGCGTTCCATACCGTTGCCCTTGCCATGGTGGACCCGGAGTTTGCCAAGAACCAGCTCGACCTGATGCTGCGCGAGCGTTACCTGCACCCGAACGGCCAGATCCCGGCCTACGAGTGGAATTTCAGCGACGTCAACCCTCCCGTGCACGCCTGGGCCGCCCTCTTCATCTACCGCACGGAGAAGGAACTCCTGGGTGCGGGGGACGTGCAGTTCCTGGGACGGATCTTCCAGAAACTCCTGATGAACTTCACCTGGTGGGTGAACCGCAAGGACCGCACCGGCCAGAACATCTTCGAGGGCGGGTTCCTGGGCCTCGATAACATCGGGGTTTTCGACCGCAGCGCACCCCTGCCTACGGGGGGATACCTGGAGCAGGCCGACGGGACGGCGTGGATGGCTCTCTTTGCCCAGACGATGCTGGATATTGCCGCCGAACTCGCTGTCCACGACCCGGTCTACCAGGAGATGGCGACCAAATTCTACGAGCATTTCGTCTGGATCGCCTCGGCGATGAACAATATCGGAGAGCACCAGGAGGGGATGTGGGACGAGGAGGACGGTTTCTACTACGACCTCCTCCGCCTGCCCGACGGCAGCGCAACGCGCCTTAAGGTGCGGTCCCTGGTGGGGCTGCTGCCTCTCGCTGCCAGCACGGTCTTCACCAGAGAGATGATAGAGCAGATGCCGGAGTTCATAGAGCGGGCCCGATGGTTCAACCGGTACCATACGCGTATGGCTTCCACCGTCTCCAACATCGGCCGGCCCGGCGCCGGAGGGCGGCTCCACCTTTCGCTGCTCACCGAGGAGAGGCTGCGAAGAGTTCTTTCGCGAATGCTGGACGAGAACGAGTTCCTGAGCGACTACGGGATCCGGTCCCTCTCCCGTGCACACCTGCACGACCCCTATATCTTCTACCAGGACGGGCAGGAGCACAGGGTGCAGTACCTGCCGGCGGATTCCGACTCGAGCATGTTCGGCGGGAACTCCAACTGGCGGGGGCCGATATGGTTCCCGATGAACATCATGCTGATCCGGGCGCTGTTAAACCTCTATGCGTACTACGGAGACGATTTCACGGTAGAATGCCCGACGGGGTCGGGGAACCGGATGAACCTCTACCAGGTGAGCGAGGAGATTGGACGCCGCCTGACCCGGGTCTTCCTCCGCGATGAGAGCGGCCGCCGCCCGGTCTTCGGCTACGCCCAAAAGTTCCAGGACGACCCCCACTGGCGCGACTACCTCCTCTTTTACGAGTACTTCCACGGGGATAACGGGGCAGGAGTCGGCGCCAGCCACCAGACCGGGTGGACGGGGCTCGTTGCCCGGATCATCCAGATCTTCGGGTATATGACCCCCGAACAGGTGCTGGGAGAGGAAGCGCGGAGGCTCACCTACAGGAAAGAGGGTTCTCCTCCCCGGCCGGTAGAGGGGCCTGCTGCCCGATAACAGGTGCACCGGTCCGGTGAAGCGAGCGGTGCTCCGCCGGACCTGGCCGGGTGGCCGGGGGCAGATACCTATATATGGTGATAGCGAGCCCTCCGCGTGGTGTTGTTATGGTTGACACGCAGTTTGGTGCCGGCACCTATGAGTCCGGCGCTGCTATGGCTCCGTCACGCTGGCTCGTGCTGCTGCTCGGCGTTATCGCGGTCATCTTCGGCGTTCTCTTCTTCATCTACCCCGTCCAGACGCTGACGCTCCTCGTCACGTTCCTCGGCCTGTACTGGTTCTTCAACGGTATCGTCGCGCTCATCGGCCTGTTTACGGATAGCACCGGCCGGGGCTGGAAACTCCTGGTCGGTATCCTCGGCGTCCTTGCAGGGATCCTCGTGCTCACCTATCCCCTCTACAGCGCCGTCCTCATCCCGACCGTCCTTGCCATCATCATCGGCGTGGAGGGGCTGATCATCGGGGCGGTCTACATGGTGCAGGGCTTCTCCGGCAGCGGGTGGGGGACGGGGATCCTCGGCATCCTGAGCATCATCTTCGGCCTGGTCCTGATCGCAAACCCGCTCGTCGCCGCTGTCGGCCTGGTGCTGCTCCTCGCGGGGCTCGCCATCGTCGGCGGCATCGCGGCCATCGTCGTTTCGTTCCGGCTGCCGGGGTGACCGGAGAGAGGGGCCTGACCGGCGACCCCGGTCTTTGGGCACGACCTCCCCTCCCCTTTGCCCGTAATGAAGTGTATCCTGCTGCCGCCCTCACCGGGAGCGCTATTGCGTGACACCCGGTTCGCTGCAATCAATTGGGATAATTTTATATAAGTCGCGTTATTATCCGGCTCCGGGCAGTCATCCTGCCCGGGAGATAGGTATGAAGAAAATTGGGGTATTGTTCGTTGCGCTGTTCCTCATCCTGGCCTGCGCCGGTGCCGGATGCGTCCAGCCTTCGGAGGAGGAGGCGGAGGCACAGCTCTGCCAGGATCTCGCAGAACTCAGGGCAGCGCTTGAGAGCATGGAGAACACCAGCCTGAGGACTTCTGTCGGAGACCTCCGGGATGGGCGGGACCAGGTCCGGTCTGCTATGGAGGATGTCAGGGAGTCCGCAGGAGAGCTCGCCGATGTCCGGGTCGATGAGCTCAACGCTGCCTACGAAGACCTCGACCGGGCCGTAGAGGACCTCCCCGACGATGCGACCGTCGTTGGAGCCATCCAGGCCATCCGGCCGCAGATCCAGGCCGTCCGGGAGGAACAGCAGAACCTTTACGCAGACCTGAACTGCACGGCGTAGTGAGGGCCGCAACAAATTGGAGTAATTATATATAACTCCACATATCATCCGGCCCCGGGCAGTCGTTCTGCCCGGGAGGAAGCATGAAGAGAACAGGCGCGCTGTTCATCGTTCTGGCCCTCGTCCTTGCCGGTCTTGGTGCCGGATGCGTCCAGCGGGAGATGGGGGCCCAGCTCTGCCTGGACCTTGACGGGCTCGGAGATGCGCTCGATACGCTGGAGGATACCGGCACTCTCTCCTCGGTGCAGGATATCCGGAACGCACGGGACCAGGTCTGGTCCGCCATGGAGAACGTCAGGAACTCCGCGGTCCAGGTCCCCGGCGTCCGGATCGACGGGCTCGATGCGGCGTACGGCGACCTTGACCGGGCCGTGCAGGACCTTCCCGACGATATGAACGTCGTCGGGGCCGTCGAGACGATCCGTCCGCAGATCCAGGCTCTCCGGGATGAGCAGCAGAGCCTCTCCGCAGACCTGAACTGCACGGGGTGGTGAGCGTAGCGAGGACCGGGGTCGACCGATGAACGGATCCAACGAGAGGGCGCTCCCCGCCTTCCATGTCATGGCGAAACCGACCGGGACACGGTGCAACCTCGACTGTGCCTACTGCTTCTACAGAACGAAGGAAGGGCTGTACCCGGAGAGCGACTTCCGGATGACCGATACGGTGATGGAGGAGTACATCCGCCAGACCCTCGCGGGGCATCGCGTCCCCCATGTGACGATCGCCTGGCAGGGGGGAGAGCCGACCCTGATGGGACTGGATTTCTTCCGGCGGGCAGTGGCGGTGCAGAAGAAGTATGCAGGGCCCAAAACCCGTATAGAGAACACCTTCCAGACAAACGGCATCCTCCTCGATGACGACTGGTGCCGGTTCTTCCACGACAACCGCTTCCTCGTCGGCCTCTCCATGGACGGCCCCCGCGAACTCCATGATGTCTACCGGAGAGACCGGCAGGGCCGGGGCACGTTTGACCGGGTCATCAAAGCCGCCCGTCTGCTCCAGAAGCACCGGGTCGAATTCAACATCCTCTGTGCGGTCAACAGCATGAACGCCGATTACCCCCTGGAGGTGTACCGGTTCTTCCGCGACGAACTCGATGCGCGATATATCCAGTTCATCCCCATCGTGGAACGGGCGAACGAGGGGAAGACGGTCACCGACCGATCCGTCCGGCCGGACCAGTGGGGGCGGTTCCTGACCGGGATCTTCGATGAGTGGATCCGAAGAGACGTCGGCCGGACATTTCTCCTGAACTTCGACTGGGCGCTTGCGGGATGGTTCGGGATGGTGGGGACGGTCTGCGTCTTCGCCCCGACCTGCGGCCTGGGGGTGGCGCTCGAGCATAACGGCGACCTCTACTCCTGCGACCACTTCGTCGAACCGGACCACCTCCTCGGCAATATCCTCACGACACCGCTGGGCGAGCTCGTGAACTCCGAAAAACAGCGGCGGTTCGGGGCGGCCAAGCGCGATACGCTCCCCCGGTACTGCCGGGAATGCAACTTCCTCGCCGTCTGCAACGGGGAGTGCCAAAAGAACCGGTTCGTCGAGACGCCGGACGGCGAGGCGGGACTGAACTACCTCTGCGAGGGGTATCGGACCTTCTTCGCCCACGCCGACCGGCCGATGCGGATGATGGCCGGCCTGCTCCGGCAGGGGAGGTACGCCGACGAGGTGATGCCGATGCTCGCGGCAAAGGTGGGCCGGAACGAGCCCTGCCCCTGCGGCAGCGGGCTGAAGTACAAAAAATGTTGCGGGAGGCCGACGGCGCCCCGGAACGGTGATGGCGTCAGAGGGCGGTAAGATGACATCTCCGTCGTCTCCTGCTCATGGGTGTCGGCATCCTCAGTACTTTACTAATTCAGACATCCGACATCGAACGGTGCAGCCTCGCGTGACGACTTAAAACGGAGTTAGCAGTACCCGGACACGGGACTCGCATCTCCGATGCTCCAACTCCGCTCCGTAGGAGCGTCGTCTTTCGAAGCCTGAGGGCTTCTCACGCCCCGGTTCTACGAAGTATCACACTTCGCCCCTGGCGGTGCTCAAGCTCGTTTACGCTCGTACTTCGCGTTCTTCGCGGCTTCGCGTGAGTTTTCAGCACTGTGGTGATAGAGCCTCACGCGAAGCCGCGAAGTCGCGAAGGACGCCTCCCCCGTAGGGTGCGACGGTTCAGAGCGCGAGGGTTCCCTCAGGACCGGAGCGTGAGAGGCCATCAGGCTTCGAGAGAATTCGAGGGTTTGGCCTCCTGAGGACCGTCTCAAACATTTTAGCGGAGTACTGATCCCACATGGCGCCGTTCTCCGGGCAGTTTTGCGCTGTTCCTGTGCGGTTTGCCGGCTTCGCCACGATAATTCCGGGGAGATTTATTCTCTACCGACAATTATAATTACACCACAATATAATCGGCGCCGGCAGCTGTTCGCCCTACGTATCTCACCCGCTCGGTCACCGGGCCTGTAGCGACCCGGGCCCCGTGAGCCGGAACAGGGGCGTGGGGGCGACGGCAGCCAGAGGGTGATATCCATGATGCGAAGAAGAGCGGAAGGGGGCCTTCGCGGGCGCGAAGAGGCCGGCGGCACGCACCGGTACAAGATGAAAGAGAAACTCGTCTCCATCGGGGACGACTATTGGATCGAGGACGCGGCGGGAGAGCGGGCGTTCAAGGTGGACGGGAAAGCGCTCCGGGTGAGGAACACCCTGGTGATCCAGAGCAAGGAAGGGCAGGACCTCTACAAGATCCAGGAGCGGATGCTCCGGATCAAGGACACCATGGAGATCGAGAAGGGCGCAGGCGGCACGGCGGCGACGATCAAGAAGGCGCTGATCGCGCCGCTCCGTGACCGCTGGACGGTCAGCATCCCCGGTGGCGAGGACTGGGAGGTGCAGGGGAACATCCTCGACCACGAGTACCATATCGAGGCCGGGCGGCGGGAGCGGGTTGCCGAAGTCTCGAAGAAGTGGTTCCGGATCCGGGATACCTACGGCGTGGAGGTGGAGCCGGGCCACGACGACGCGCTCGTCCTTGCCATTACTGCGGCGATCGACCAGATGGCGCACGATTAGGCCATAAAGAGAGAAGAAAGGGGCGATGGACGACTGACGGGTTCGCCGGGGCGGGAGTACCGGAGGTCACGGACAACCCGAATGGGGAGAAACTGCCAGGAATTGGTAAACATCCGGGTCATACGATAATATGAGCACTTTTTTATACTCGACCAAATATTTTGGTTCTGAACCGCCTCCGCTCGGAATGGGGTAATGATATGTTCGAAACCGTATCGTTCACGGTATTCCTCGAGACGATCGGCGTTCTCGCGGTAGTGATCTTCGTGCTCTCGAGCATGATCGGCATGGGATTCTCCCTTACCGTGCGCGAGATCATCGAATCTCTCAAGAACCTGCGGCTGGTGATCCTCTCCCTCGTGGCGAATTTTATCCTGGTGCCGCTGCTCGCTCTCGCCCTCCTGTTCGTCTTCCCGCTCTCCGAAGGGCTCTCAATCGGCCTGTTCGTCATCGGGACCGCCGCAGGAGCGCCCTTCCTGCCGAAACTCGCGCATGCGGCGAAGGGGAACATGGCTTTTGCCATGGGGCTGATGGTGCTCCTGATGGTGGTGACGATCGTATACATGCCGCTCGTCCTGCCGCTGATGCTGACCGGCGTGGTCATCGATCCCTGGGCGATCGCCCGATCGCTCATCCTGCTGATGCTCATACCGCTTGCGATCGCCCTCTTCGTCAGGGCGCGATACGAGGAGGTTGCCAGAGGGCTTCTCCCCCTGATGAACCAGGCAGCGAATCTCTCGATGCTCACGCTGATCGTGGCGTTCTTCGTCGTCTACTTCGAAGACATCGGGGGCGTCGTCGGCACCACGGCGGTCCTCGCAACGATCGTCTTCATTTTAGTCTCGTTTGTCATCGGCTACCTCCTCGGCGGCCCGGGCGGCGACACAAAACGGGTGCTCGGTGTCGGGACGGCACAGCGAAATATCTCGGCGGCGCTGGCGATTGCCGCCCTCAACTTCACCGACCCCGACGTGATGGTCATGATCCTCGTCGTAGCGTTGGTCGGTCTCATACTGTTGATGATCACCGGCGTGGAGATGGGAAGACACGCCGGATCCACGACCGGAGCATCTCCGGAGACAGAGTGAGGCCAGAAGAAGGCTCAACCGTGGGATGGGAGCAGGAGTGCGAGCAGCAGAGTACCCGGTGGGGCATGTTCCGCGGGAGTCCGCTCGATGATCGTCGAACCTGCCGTATTTGTCGTTGTTTTTGCAGGACTTCTCTTCGCCTTCAGCCTGCTCTCCCGCCGGATATCGGGGACCGTGCTGACGGCCCAGATCTTCTTTGTCGCCATCGGGATTCTGCTCGGCCCGGCCGGTATCGATCTGCTTGGTATTCCCGCGACGAGCAGTTTTGTCCTCCTTTTGGCCGAGGTGGCGCTGGTCATCACCCTGTTCACCGATGCCGCCCGGATCGATATCCGCTCGCTCGGCGAGAACCGGCAGCTCCCCGGCCGTCTGCTCCTCTTCGGACTCCCCCTCACCATCGGTGCAGGAGTCGCTCTTGCGGCTCTCCTCTTCACGGATCTGACCCTTGCCGAAGCGGGTCTCATCGGCGCGATCCTGGCGCCGACCGACGCCGGACTCGGCCAGGCGATCGTGAATAATCCAGGGGTTCCGGTCCGGGTCCGGCAGGCCCTGAACGTCGAGAGCGGGCTGAACGACGGCGGTGCCATCCCCTTCTTCTTCCTCTTTCTCGCCCTGACGGAGGCCGAAGCGGAGGTGGCCCCGCTCTCTCTCCTGCTCTCTCTGGTCGTCGAACAGATCGGGCTCGGGGTGATCGTCGGCCTCGCCATCGGATTCGCAGGCGGGTGGCTGGGGAGATGGTCCTTATCCCGCGGGTGGATATCCGGAATCTACTGGCGGATAGACATTCTGGCACTTGCTATCATCGCCTGGCTCGTGGCCGATGCCGTAGGGGGAAGCGGCTTTATCGCTGCTTTCATCGGAGGCCTTGCTACGGCTGCGGCGTTCAAACGGGTCCGGGAAGAAGAGGTCAGTTTCGCGGAGGCCGAAGCGGATATCCTGAATCTTGCGGTATTCTTCATCTTCGGTCTCATTGCGGGAGGGCTGATCGGGAGTATCGACTGGACCGTCATCCTCTACGCGGTGCTGAGCCTGACCGTCATCCGCATGGTTCCCGTGGCGATCTCGCTTATCGGGGCACACCTGGGGCGCGATTCCGTCCTTTTCCTGGGGTGGTTCGGCCCGCGGGGACTCGCCTCGATCGTCCTTCTGCTCATCGCCGTCGATGAAGCGGGCGGCATTGCCGGCATGCAGACGATAAGCCTGATCGTGATCACGACCGTCCTGGCCAGTGTCTTTGCCCACGGGATTACCGCAAACCCGGCGATCCGCTGGTATGCCCGGCGCCTGGCAGCACTGCACCCGGACGCACCGGAACGGAAAGGAGGAGAGGAACTGCCCACACGAGGCGGCATGTCCACGACCGGCCGTGCATCGGATGGCTATAGGGGGAGGAATCCGCCGTTGTAGCCATCCAGGTGCCAGGAGGAGAGATCGGGGCGGATGATCCCTCCTTCCTGCGACCCGTTCGAAAAAGATCCGCCCCCGGCCGTACTCTCCCCGTGAGGGCGGGAGCGGGGGTGTTAATCCCGCATGATCCAGGCGGCCACCTCCTTCTCGTGGTCGACATAATGCTCGCCGCTGACATCGATCACCACCCGGTCGATGGTCCCGCCCGTAAAGGCGAAGGGTGCGGAGTAGTCCGGCGATACCGGCGATCCGCTATCCCGGCCAACGCAGAGACCGTCGCCGGTGAGAGTGAAGAATCCGGGCTGGGTCCTGATCCGTCCCTCTCCCACCTTCTCCATGTCGACGTACAGGGTGAGGGTGCCCAGAGCACTCTTTGTCTCCGTGTCCTCCCCATCCATGGCGAATTCCGCAGTGAAGGCATGACGGCCGGTGGGCACGATGCTGCTCGAGGAGATCTTCTGGATCGCATCCCCGAGCCAGTTGTAGACATAGTGAAGCCGCCCGTCTGCGATGTAGAGGCTGTGACCGCCGCCGACACCCCCGTGGGCGAAGAGCACGCCTTGCGCCTCCGGTCCGTCGATAACGGCGCCGGCCGCGATTGTATACGATCGTCTCCTGATATTGACGGCTACCGACTCGGGAACCTCGGCAGTCCCCGGGTAGTAGACGTAGCGGTTCCTCGGCCGGGAGGGTTGAGGGCGCGGAGTCGAGATGAGTTCCAGCGCGCTACGGTCATCGAGCGGCATGCCGTTGTAGATGCCCGCGTAGTAGAACCAGAGTCCCTTGAGGAGCTCGAGCATGTCCCTGTTTTCGTCTGCAATGTTCTGCACCTGGGCCCGGTCCTCCTTCAGGTCGTAGAGCTCCCAGACGTCGTGTCCGTAGTTGCCCCAGCCCGAGAGAGGCGGGTGGATGGTGTTTGCCAGCCAGCCCTTATGGTAGACCGCTCTCTGGCCGAGCATCGCGTAGAACTGGGTCTCCCGTCCCGGCGCATCGGGCTCAGTAAAGCTGGCCCTGAAACTCTCCCCCTCAAGCGGGCTCTGGGTGTAGCCCTTCAGCACCTTCGGCGGCTCGATTCCCAGCAGGTCGTAGAGCGTCGGGACGATGTCCACGGCGTGGACATACTGATGGCGCACCTCTCCGCGGGCACTGATGCCGCGTGGCCACGCGATCAGGCACATATCCGCGATCCCGCCCTCGTACCCGGCAAACCGCTTCCAGTAGGGGAACGGGGTGTCGAAGGCCCACGCCCATCCGGTACAGTAGTGGTTGTACGATCCGGGGCCGCCGAGTTCGTCGATGTGCGGCAGGTTCGCCTCGACCGTATCGGGGATGTTGTTGAAGAACTTGTGTTCGTTGAAGGAACCGCTGGGACCGCCCTCGGCGCTGGAGCCATTGTCGGATACAACGACGATGATGGTATTTTCGAGCTGCCCTGACTCTTCGAGATAGTCGAGGATCCGCCCGATCTGGGCATCGGTGTAGGTGACAAAGCCGGCAAACACCTCTGCCATGCGGATAAAAAGTCTCTTTTCGTCCTCGTTCAGCGAGTCCCAGGGAGGCACGAAGTCGATAGGAGGCCAGGGCTGGCCGTCCGGTCCGGTCGTTGCCGGCTCGCCGTGGGGGTTGATGGGCGAGAGGCTGGTATCCTCCGGCAACAGTCCCATCTTCTTCTGGTTCCTGAGGATCCGCTCACGGATCTTCTCATATCCCTCATCGAACCGGCCCTTGTAGCGGTCGGCCCACTCCTTGAAGACATGGTGCGGGGCGTGGCCGCACCCGGGGCAGAAGTACATGAACCAGGGCTTTTCGGGGGCGATCATCTTCGAGTCGCGGACGAACTCGATCCCTCTGTCGGCGATATCCCTGGAGAAATGGTAGCCTTCGTCCGGGCTGTAGGGCTGATCCAGGTGGTGGTTGTCGTAGGTGAGATCAGGGTACCACTGGTTGGTCTCCCCGCCGAGAAACCCGTAGTAGCGCTCGAATCCCCGGCCGAGCGGCCAGCGTCCCTTCCACGAGGACATGTCGGTCTCCTCCCCCGGCGTCAGGTGCCACTTGCCGATGGCGTAGGTGTTCCAGCCCCGATCGTTCAACACCTCCGAGATAAACCCGTTCTCAAACGGGATGCGGGCGGAAAGCCCCGGAAAACCGGCGGACGCCTCGGTGATGCAGGCCATGTTGTTGCTGGTTGCGTTGCGCCCGGTGAGCAGGCTCGAACGGGTGGGCGAACAGAGCGCCGTGGTATGGAAATTGCTGTAGCGTATGCCCATATCGGCGATGCGCTGCATTGTGGGTGTCTCGATGGGGCCGCCGAATACGTCCATGGCCCCGTAGCCGACGTCGTCCCAGACGATCATCAGGACGTTGGGGGCATCCCCCGGTGCCTGCGGCTGCAGGTAAGGTTCCCAGTCGGGCACCGAATCCCGGATATCGAGATTGACCGTGCCCTTCCATCTCTCGGACATCTTGCACTCTCCATGCTGTGAGGCCCGTGTAGAGTGCCGTCATGGATTAATCCCTTTCGATGCCCGGACCCGACCTCTCTGTCCGGCGCCTGCTCCTGCCCCACTCCGTCGAGCGGGCGCTTCGTCCTCTCGATCTCCGTGGTCCGGCCCGGGGTCTTCGCCGTGACGGGCCGCATGCCCCAAAAAATATAATATATTGGCAATATTATTGCAGTCCGCCGGAATCTGCGATCAGATCGGAAAAATATCGACATAAATTCATCGATGAGAGGATTGGACTGCTGATGGAGCGGAGCTGATGTACGACGGGGCCGGCTGGCCGGTGCGGGGACGGGGAGACCGGAGCGTTCGGGCCCATACAGTATGGAGGGTGCTCTTCCTGGCTCTCCTGCTGGGGGCACTGGCAGGCACGGTAGCCGCCCGGGACGATGCCGCAGTCCAGGAGCTCACCGGACGTATCGAGCCCGGCCAGGCAATCGTCTACGATCTTGACCTGCAGGCGGGCCAGACCCTGTATGCCTATGCGGAGGGGACCTCAGGAAACCTGGACCCGTTCCTCGCCGTCGCCGGCCCGGATCTCAACGCGAGCCGGGTGCATACCGAGTTCGCAAACGACGTGAACCGCTCCCTTGCAGCGGGGCAGGACGCGCTCGGGGTGATCCCGGAGGTCGCCGGCAGATACTTCCTTGCCTGGAACGACGATACGAACGGCACGTATGATTCCGCCCTGCAGTACCGGGCTCCCGCCGCCGGCGGCTATCGCCTGATCGTCATCGGTTCTCCGGCAAGACGCGGGCAGACCTTCGGGGATTACCGCCTCCTGGTCGGGATCGACGCGCCGCAGGTGCTGACCGGCCAGGCCGAGCCGACCGGAGCCGCCGTCGCGGTCCTGAATACATCCGCTTCGAGGATGCGCGTCGGTGTCCGGGAGGTGACGGGAAACCTCTCCGCCAATAGATCCTCGACCTTCTACATCCTCGACCCGGTAGAGGCGAACGACACGTTCTACGCCTCCATCGAAGCGGCATCCGGGAACCTGGTCCCGGCGATGATCCTCCGGGACTACGGCGGCAAGCCCCTCGCAGCAGTGGCTTCTACAACGGAGACGACGGGCGCCACGCTCCAGTACACCTTCTCCGGCGCCAGCAGCAACAACCGGCTGGAGGTGCTCTCAAGCCCGCTGAACGGGGTCAACACGACAGGAGATTTCCGCCTGCTGACCGGCTTGAACGCCCCTGGCGTTCTGGCGGGCAACGAACCGCCCGGAGGCCGGCCCGTCCTGCAGGAGCCCATTCAGGTCAAAGTCGGCGTCGAACTGGAGCAGATCACCGATGTGGACCAGGTCAGCGAGAACTTCGCTGCCGTGGCCAACATCTGGATGGAGTGGAACGACCCCGCCCTGGCGTTCAGCCCGGACGAATGCAACTGCCGGGTCAAGATCTACCGGAGCATCGGCGACTTCGTCGATGCCGAGGGCTCGCGGTGGCCGGAGTTCACGCTCTACAACCAGCAGGCGCAGCGCTGGACGCAGAACCAGATCATCGTGGTGCAACAGAGCGGCACCGCCACCTACTTCGAACACTTCTGGACGACCCTGCAGGCGCCGGACTTCAACTTCAGGGCTTACCCGTTCGATACCCAGGACTTCTTCATCCGCATCGACTCGCTCTATCCCGAAGAGCTGTACGTCTACGAACCCTGGCCGGAGAAGACCGCCGTAGGCACCCAGCTCGGGGAGGAGGAGTGGTACATCACCGCGAGCGACACCGGCATCAGCACGGTCGAGATCACGACCCGGAACTCCCGCTACTCCTTCCACTTCGAGGCGGCCCGCCACCTGACCTACTACATCCTCCGTATCCTGGTACCGATCCTGATCATCATCCTGTTGACCTACGTCACGTTCCTCCTCAAAGACTACGGGAAACGTGCCGAGATAGCCAGCGCCAACCTGCTCCTCTTCATCGCGTTCAACTTCACCATCGCCGGAAGCCTGCCGCGTCTCGGCTATCTGACATTCCTCGATGCCGTCCTGGTCGCCACCTTCGTGATCACCGGCGCCACGGTAGCCTACAACCTCTACCTGAGGTGGCTGGCGACGGAGAGACAGAAGGAGATTGCGGAACGTATCGACCGGTTGATGGTCTGGCTCTACCCGGCCGCATACGTCGCCGCGTTCGTTCTTGCCTCATTGTTTTTCTGAGGAGAGCGGCGCCGCGGATCTTCGCCCCCGGCCGGGCCATGTCCCTCGTGCGGCAGGGCCGCGGTCTCGAAGAAGTGGTTCCAGGTCAGGGACGCCTGCGACGTGGAGGTGGAGCCGGGGTACGATGACGAGCCCGTCCTTGCCGTGACGGCGGCGATCGACCGGATGGCGCATTGATCCGGGGCGGATAGGGGGGCGCTGGAACGGTGCTTATCCGGGGATCCGGAGATGCCAGATTTCCATTCACATAATTTTATATCTTATCGCCCATCTGGTTCTGACCCGCCCCGGGTGTGCACACTTCCAGAGAGACGAGACGTTCGCAGGCAGAGTTGCCTGCATTTGTATCCCGGCACGGGGGCAATCACGGGTGCGGGCAGGCAATCTATGCATCTGTCATAGGAGGAATCGAAAATGGCTGAAGTTATGTATGGGCCGATGCAGCTCCTGGTCATCGGATTCAAGAGCCCGGACTTCCACGGCCAGATCCGGCAGGCGTTCGGGTCGGCGATGGAAGCGGGTGTCGTCAGGCTGATCGACGTCCGGTTCGTCTGGAAGGATGCGAACGGGAACGTCGAGGGCATGGAGGCCACACAGCTCAGTGATGAGGAGCGGCAGCGTTTCGGCTCCGTCGTCGGCGCGCTCATCGGCCTTGGCGCCGCCGGTGAGGAGGGGGCACGGGCAGGTGTGGAGGCCGGCGCCACGGCGGCCGCCCGGCGGACCTTCGGTATGACCGAGGACGATGTCCGCAGAATTGCGGATCTCATCCCCAACGACAGCGCCGCCGCGATCTTCCTCATCGAGCACCTCTGGGCGAAGGAACTCAAGCAGGCGCTCCGCGATGCCAACGGCCACCTCATCGCCCAGGGCATGGTCACGCCGGAAGCCCTCGTGCTCGCCGGCGCGGCGCTTCATGAAGCGCTCGAGACTGCGGCATCGGGGGAGCAGAAGAGGTCGATGGCGGCACCGGCACGCTGAGAGAACGCCGGGCCGGCCCCGCTCTCAATTTTTATCAGGGTATCCTCCATCCCTGACGTGCCTGACCGGCGGGATCACATCCTCTTCCATGAGTACTTCCACGGCGATGACGGCACCATCGCCCGGCTTATCCGGGGATACGCGCATCTGGTGCAGGAGATGATCCTGACACCGCCAGCAAGACCGCTCAGTTACAGGAAGAATGGAACGCCTCAGAAGGCTCCGGAGGGCCCGCCGCCGATCCCCGGTGAAGTGTGCCGGGACCTCATCCCTGCAATTATATGAATACTCCCGGAAATAGTGTTATTAACTCTGGCGTAATGTTTCGGTCAGTCCCGGAGAGACAACTCCGGCAGTACCGGTACATCCCGAGGAGAAGCCGGATCCGTTGAGGAGGGAGCAAGGTTGAGCACGCTTGAATCGTATCTCGATGCCCTGCACCAGGGGGTCTTTCAGGTCGTCGTCCCGAAGGCCGTGGTGACCGAGCCGCTCGGACCTGACTGGAAACGGTCGCCGATCAACGTGCCGAGTCCCGAGACCGTCGCGAGTTACCGGAAGGGCCAGTACCACGCCCACGAGACCGTCTCGGAGTACCGCGTCCACATGGACCGCTACGACCCGGAGAAGAACCCCATCATGCACCTGGTCGACGACGCTCCCCTTCTCCTCATGATCCACGAGACGATGGAGACCATCTTCGTGACGGGCAGAGATGCGACGCGGCGAGGTCCCCGGCAGCGCCTTGCCGATCAGCAGATGAGCTGGAGACTCCGGATGGGCCTCGGCGCGGTCCTGCTCGCGATAGGCGCCGTCCTCCTCCTCCTGACACTCTACGAGACTGTAGCCGTCTTCGCCGTACTGTTGCCCTCCTTTGTTCTCCTCTTCGGCCTCCTCACGATGATCAAGGGCGTCCGGCAGAGGGACCGCAAAGAGCATGCAGACGGCGACATCGTCCGGGGCGGTATGCTGGCCGGTGCAGGTATCGTTCTCTTCGTCCTCTGGGAGCTCTATCTCCTCCTTATTCTGCTGATTCTCGCGGTCTGGTTCTTCTCCAGCGCGGTCGTCACGCTGCTCCGGGTGTTCCGGAAGAGAGGTAGCTTAACGACGGGTTTCTGGTATACGTTCGGGCTGGGCGTAAGCTCGCTGGCTCTCGGTGTCCTCGCAGTAACCCTGCCCGAAGAGCTGGTTGAGCTCCTCCTCTCCCTGCTCGCCGGGATCGTGCTCATGAGTGGTGGCTTTCTGGTCCTCGATGCCTACGGGTTGAGGAACGCCGCCCGCCTGATGGGGGCGGGGGGATGACCCTCGCGGTCCTCCGACCGTCCTGCAGCGGGGTGTCGGCCCCTTTCCGGCGATGAACTCCCGGCTCCCTTTTCCGGATGAACATTTGAAGCGGTTCAAAAGAGGTGCATTTATATTGCCCTCTCTCTCATCTTCAACTACCTGAAATGGGACTCTGGTGAACCATGCTTTTCATTGCACTGGCCAAAATGAAAGCCCCGATGAGCAAGGAAGTCATCGTTCAGAACCTGAAAGATATCGCGGCCGATACGAGAGGAGAGGTACGATACCTGGGCGTCTACTGGACGCTCGGGAGGTACGATACCGTGGCCATCTTTGAGGCCCCGAACGAGAAAGTGGCGATGAACCTCTCCTTGAACCGGGCCGATCGGATGGAGATAGAGACTCTCGTGGCCGTCCCGAAGAAGGGGTTGCCGCTGGACTGGCCAGAAATGGTTGTTGAGTAGGTTCTCCGCCCGATCCCTCTCCCGGAAGGAGGCAGATCCGCAACGGTTTTTCTCCTGCGACCGCCATGCCGGGAGAGGGCATGCCCCCACTTCAGGGGGGGAGTCATGTGTAGTGCTTCTTCAGGTACTCCTTCACTTTCCTTGAGACCAGCCATCCCTGGTCGAGCCGGTCGATGATCGCGTCGATGGCCCAGGCCTGCTCCATGATCTTTCTGTCGATCTCCGTATCCCCCATCTCCGCAAGGGCGACGATGACGGTGAGGGGGTTGCGGATGGAGTCGTTCAAGATCGCGAGCTGCTCGATGTTCTCCTCGATCTGGAGGAGCGCCCTCTTCTTGAGGTTTTCCAGCTGCTGCCGCTCGGAGGTGTCGCGGGCGCTTGTGAGCACCAGCTGCCGGCCGTCGATCGTCACCGGAAATGCCGTTATCTCTATGGTGAACCGGGTGCCGTCCCTGTCGACGGGGAAAAACTCAATCGGGCCGGCAGCGGTCCCGGCCGTGAGCCGACCGAGCATTATCTCTACCTTTGGCAGTTCCTCCCGCGGCACGAATCCGGCTTCGACAAGGCTCTTGCCGATGAACTCCTCCTTCAGGCTGCCCGCCAGTCTTTCGGCCGCCCGGTTCCCGTCGATCAGGATCCCGTTCATGTCGGTGAGGAAGAAGGCATCCGGGGCGCACTCGAAGAGGATCTTCAGCCGCTCCTCTGAATACCTCAGCGCCTCGTCCGCCTGTTTTCGGTCGGTCACGTCCACCAGGTTGCCGACGATCGCCGGCCGCCCCTCGAAGAGGAGGCGGGTAGCGAAGTTCTCAAGAAAGATAGCATGCCCGTCCCGATGCACCCCGCAGAATTCGTGGTGCTCCGACCCGGTCTTGCCGCGGAGCAGGGCCTGTAGCCGCCTGCGGAACTCCTCCTTCTCCTCCGGGTCGACCAGGGCGGCGTGTGTGCCGGGAGTCCGGAGCTCGTCACGTGTATAACCGAAGATCTCGGCGAACCGCGGGTTGACATACGCGAAACGGTCATCCTGATAGAGGTAGACCCCCACCGGCGAGTGCTCCACCGGGTTCCGGTAGACCTCCTCGTTCATCGTGCGCAGGATGGCGGAGCCGATGATGCTTGCCGCCGCTTGGAGTGCGTCGAGCTCTGCCGGCGACCATATGCGCTCCCTCCGGTTCTCGTCGAACCCGATGAAACCCCACCACTGCTCGTTGACGAAGACCGGCACAACCGCGACGGACCGGATCAACCTCGGCTCGAAGTATTCCCGCTCGTAGTCGGGGAACGTCCGCACCGGCCCGGCGATCGATCCCCCGGCCGAGAGCGCCTCATGCCAGCGGGGCATCTCTCTGTAGGAAATATTCTGCGACTCCGGTTCATCGATCTCCGCAGCGACGCCCTCCGCCGTCCACTCCCATCGCTGGCTGCAGACGGGCTCGCCGGTCCCGGGGTCCTTACCGTTCTCAAAGACGTAGACCCTGCTGACGTCGGTGGCCCTGCCGAACCGCTCGAGAACCTCCGGCATCTGCCCCTTCCAGTCCGTCTCCTTGAGGAATTTGTCCGCCGCAAAGTTCACCGCGCCCATGATGGCATCGTGCCGGCGGAGAGCCTCGGACGCCTTCTTCCGCCCGGTGATATCCTCAAAGAGGTAGAGCCTCCCGAAATACCGGTTATCCTGATCGCGGATCTGTGTGGAGACCCGCCGGATATGCCGCCCGTCAATGAACTCGATCTCGTCTTCGACCACGGCGCGGTTCTCTTCATCCTGGAGCGGTGCGCTGGACGCATCGACCGCTGCCGGGTCACGGGTGAGCGGGATGCAGAGGGGGATGATATCGCTGTTCTTGAGGTCCCCAGCCCGCATCTCATCCTCCAGGTGCGAGAGCCCCCACATCTCGCAGAACCTGCTGTTGAAGTAGAGGATGGTGTCGGTCCGATTGTCGACGACGTAATAGGCGAGCGGGGAGGCCTGCGCCATCCGGGAGAGGAGGGCTTCGTTCCACCGGAGCCGCTCTTCCACCTGCCGCTCCCCGGTCACGTCGCGGCCGCATCCCACGGTCCCGATCGTCCGCCCGCTCTCGTCACGAAACGGTGCCTTGCTGACGTCGAGGAAGAGGAACTCCCCCCTGACGTTCCCGAACTCGTCGAACCGCGCCGGCTCTCCGTTTTCCATGACGATCGTATCGGAGTCCCGGCAGATCTCGCCGAAAGTGTGCCAGGCCGGGTCGTCGGGCCGGGCCTGCTGCTCGCGTTCGGCAAAGAAGAGGTCCGTCCGGCCGAGCGGCTCATCGGTGTCTGCCGCGTTGAGGAGTTTCTCGCAGATGGCCTTGTTCGCAAAGAGGTATCGCCCCTCCATGTCTTTTGCCCATATGAGGTCCGGCACGTTGTCGCACATCATCCGGACGAGGCGGTAGAGGTCGCGGTACCGCTGGTTGGTCCGGGCGAGTTCGCCCTCGACGCTCTTCCTCCCGGTGATGTCGCGGAGCGTGACGAGGTTTGCTTCCCGCCCGTTGAACGGGACTCTCGTGCCGAGCCCCTCGACCCACTTCTCGTTCCCCTGAAGGTCCCGCATCAGGTAGTGGGCGAGGTAGCCGTCGTGCCCGGACAGGACGTTTGCCAGATCCCGGACGACGGCCTCGGCGTAGTCGGGATGGACGAACTCCATCGGGGTTCTGCCGAGCAGGTCGTCCGGGGAGGTGAGGCCGACAAGCGTTGCGGCGGCGCTGTTGGCAAAGAGGGCGGTGCCGTCCCGGTCGAGGATGAGGACGGCGTCGGGCATGGCCTTGCAGATCTGCTGGATCTCTGCGGTTTGCGTCCGAGAAGAGACGATACAGACTATCTCCGTCTCCGGGAGGGAGGATGCGGCGATTGTCACGGGCAGGAGCGTACCGTCCCGGCGGGCGAGAGTGGCGGGATAATCCGCGACCGCGTTCCGGTCGTTAAGTTTCCGGCAGAATTGTTCTCGTTGTGCTGCATCCGGCCATATGCTTGAGAGCGTGAGGGAGGCGAGGTCCTCCGGCAGGTAGCCGAGCATGCCGGCGAAAGCATCGGTGAGCCGGGAGATGCTGAGTGTTTGCGGGTTGAAGGTGAACGTGCCTGCCGATCTGTCCTTTTGCCGACATTCGGGCAGATCGGGTGTCCGGGTACCCTTGCTCATCGTAGTCAGAAATCTATTTGGCCTCCTTCCTTATACTCGTGCCTATTTTTCAACCGATAGCCGATCGGAGTCTGGTCCGGACGTTGTGAGTTTCGGGCAGGGGGCTGCTATGGGGGTTCGCTCCTCTGGATTGTGCGGGCCTGCTGGAGGACGGCGTATCTGTGGGTGCCGGTGCATCCCCCTGCCGGGCTCCCGGTTGCCTTCGACAGGGGTTGTCGCCCCCTATCAAAGCAGTTTTTATGTCCGGACCGATCGGGGCTTTACCAACACGGCGTACTCGACTGGAGCACTCGACGCGACGGCAGAGTCCCGGACCACGTTGAGCTCTGCCGGCACAAGCCCCGTCCCTTCGACGAGGTCCCGGACGGAGCAGAAACTCACGGGGGGCAGGTGCCCCCGCCACGCGATTAGGGCCCGCAGGAGGAATTTCGCCTTGCCGATCCCCGGAAGAAGCAGGATGTTGGGATTTGCGACGATCAACCTGCCGCCGGGCTTTAAGATCCGGTGGCTCTCCCGCAGGGCCTGTACTTTGTCGTCCACGCAGGGAATGACGAACCCGGCGAAGATTGTATCGAACGATGCGTCCGCAAACGGGGTGTGCTGGCAATCGACGTTCTGGAACCGGACGTTGCTGCAGCCTTTCAGGTGCTCTTCGGCCATCCGGAGCATATCGTCGGAGAAGTCCGTCGCGACCACGCTCTCTGCTCTCTCCGCGAGCGTTCTGGTGAAGTAGCCGGTCCCGCACCCGAACTCGACGACTACACCGAGATCCTTCTCTTTCTTCAGCAGCTTGTTCACGAGCGGGCGGGTATTCCCCCCGAGCGAGGCATCTACCGAGGTGTCGTAAGTGGGCGACGACCTCGACCAGTATTCCACCTTTGCTTTTGCCATGCGGTTTCTCCCCCGTACTCCGACTGTTGCTCATGGGTTATATTCTCAGGGGCGGGGGTAGTGCGTTCGCCGTGGAGGGGGCCGGGCAGGGGCACAAAATTGATGCTCGCTGTCGGGACCACCCGGTTCAACTTCGCGGTCGCGCTGGCGATGGCGGCCCTCAACTTCACCGACCCGGACGCTAGGACAATGATCCTGGTCATGGCACCTGCCGGTCTCCTGCTGCAGATGTTCGTTGCCGGGGAGCCCTGGAAGCGGGCGGAGGCACCGCTGGGGTGAGGAACAAAGAGGCGAGGGCGTATTTCTTGTTCTGCGCTTCCGGGGCGATCGATCGAGGGAGAATGCCGGTAAAAGAAGATAGTAGTCTTTTATCTCCCTGATCGACGTCTTGCGAGAACGATTGCTGAGATACCGAGGGCGGCAATCAGTGACCACAGGGAAAGGGGGGCCGAGGGGCCGGGCGCCTGTGCGGATGCATCCGCCTGTCCGGGAAGGAGTCCGGCCTCCTCATCTCCGAGTGTGAAGAAACAGACATTCCCTTGCTGATCTAACCCGGTGATAGCGATCCCCCCGACGATGGGCCGGAGGTCGATGGTGCTGCTCACATTCTCAACGGTCATCTGCCACAGGGTCTGCCCGGCGTCATCGAGACGTACGAGCCGCTCGTCCTGGCCTGAATACGGACGCTCCGCAATAACGCATCCTCCGTCTCGCGTGGATGTCATGGCGTGGAATAGACCAGGGTTCTTCTCGCCGATGCTCTGTATCCAGTCGAGGTTCCCCGACGGCAGGAGTTTTGCGACCACGGAAGAGCCGCCTCCATTGCGCTGCGCTAGGTCGCCGTCTTTCGACAGTGTAACGCCGAGAATGATATATTCGCCGTCCGGCGTCCGGACGGCCCCTGTCGCTCTGTCTAAACTGCTTCCCCCGATCGCCTTCTGCCATTTCAGATTCCCGCCGGAGTCCACGTTGAGTATCCAGATGTCCCTCGATCCGTGGCTGCCGGACACGTCGCCATCCATCGACCGTGCGTCTCCAAGCACGACGTAACCGCCGTCCCCATCCGGAATGATGGCATAGGCCAGTTCGCTGTCCGTCCCGCCATATGTCTTCTGCCATTCCACCTCGCCCTTTGAGTCCAGTTTCACGATCCAGATGTCAAGATAGGACGACATGGTTACTTCGGCAAATAGTTCATCCGGAATCGATGAAATCGGCAGTCCCTCCACCATCTCCTTTTTCTTATCGGCGCTCATGAGATGGTTCGTATAGTCGTCCCTGTTGAGGGCCTGCCCGACGAAAACGTAGCCGCCATCACGGGCAGGAATAATCTCGATCCCCATCCCGTAGTCTGTGCCGCCGATGGCATCCTTGCGCCACTGAATCTCGCCTTTCGGACTCAACTTGACCAGCCATGTCGTGCTGCCGGTAGCGATGTCCGTACGATACTTCCCGTAGGACTCGTTGTAGCCGAGGACCAGGTATCCGCCGTCGGCGCTCTGGATCAGGGACCTCGCATAAACCGGCGTATCCCCGAGTGTCACCTGCCACAGCACCACACCGGCTTTGCTCATTTCGCCCGCCACGATGTCCCGTGCCGATTCGCCCTGATTGTCGATATAACTCCCTGTACACCCCAGGTACACGTATCCGCCGTCCGGCGTCTTAAGGAGGCTTTCCAGGTAGACTTCAGGCACGCCGGCGACGGTTATCCAGGACGTGACCTCGGGGGCATCCGATGAGTTTACCAGGGACTGCTCCGGTGCGGCAGATGCGGGCTGGACACATATTAAGAGGAGGATGGTCAAAATGCCGGCAATTCCATAACAGCGATCTCTCAAGCGAGATTTAATCATGAGACATTTTATCCCACCTCGCGTGGCAAAAATCTTTCCAAATGAGGCGTGGTTTCCGGCTGCGGCACCCGTCTCCCGCGTCGGCATTGTAGTTCTCCGTGAGGATCGTGTGCGTTCGGGAAAAACGTTCCAGATAAGTGAGAATTGGGAGGGGCTTCTCGGCCGAGACCGATTACTGCCTATGGTGGGCACAGGTGGCTATAAAACTGCTACGTTAACGTCGCCGGACCTCGAACTCGTCGCCGAGCTCTTTTTTCAGATCCTCATACAGTTCTGTCGCGGCTTTATCAAAGCGCTCGTTTTCTTCATCGGTCCAGGGGCTGGCGCCCCCAGGGTTGTCCCAATCAAGAGCGGTATCGTGCCACTGGATCATCGCTTCCACGCGTTCTTTCATCCGGGGCGCGAGGGGCAAATTATCGATGTTTATTGCATAGCCGTATTTTTCATGGGCCCTGATATTCTCTCCCCATAGGCATGGCCCTCTCCACTCAAACCAATAGTTAAGCACGTACTTATCGTAGTATTCCCATTCCACGCACCAGACTTCGATAAGTTCATCTGCATCGGGGTACTCTTTCCTGAACGCCTCTCTACTCGTACCGGACGCTATACTTTTCCTGGCAATGATATCTCCATCGCTAAAGACCAGGATTCTTCTGAAATCCCAGGAAGAAGGGTGGCGGAACGGGGATTTTTTACACTGTTCCCACATCAGCGGTCCGGAGTAGTAGATCCCATTCGGACCTTCGGTCAGCACTTGCTCGTAATTGATACCATAAAAAGATCTCAGTTCGGCACTCAGCGTGCAGATGTCCGGAACTGCCTCAAAATGAAAGAATACCCCGCCCGGAAGAATCGTTCGAGGAGCAGACGCAATGATGTTTCCATATTTCATCTGCTTAATTTTCTGATCCTGCAGATCAATATGCTCGTCCGAGTAGGTGAGGCTCTCGCGAAAGTCTCTATATGCCCCTTTATTTAGAACAAGTATCTTCATACCAGCCGCAGTTGAGGTTCACTCAATAACTTTTATTCTTTGCGACTTGTAAATCGAATTCTTTGATTTTCATCCTTGAGCAATCGTGTTTTGACAATGCGAGGTGAAAACCCTATCCAAAGTCAACAGTTAATCAGGGCTTCAGCAGGCCAATCTTCACCTCTAAATTCGGCTTATGAGGTTCTGTCACGAATCCGTTGATGAGGCCGGCGTCGTTGCAAGTGAGTTTGCGGTGCTTATCGGTCTCGTGCACTGATGCCGGTCACCGGGGAGCCCAAGGAGCGGGCGGAGGCACCGCAGAAATGGGGAGCGAAGAGAAGATCTGCGCCTCCGGGGGGAAGCGATCGAGACTAGACTGCTGGAAGGAGGGCGCACGTCGTCGGGAACAGCGCAACCGGCCTGCGAATCTCCTCGCCGGATGACTGCAGTTTATTTATACGGGCCGGGTGCCACACACCAGCAGATCCTGGAATCATATATGGAGGAACGTTCATGCGCACGGCTCAGATCGTGGTCATACTGCTGATCGGCGTCATCGCCGTCCTCTACGCCCTCGACTTGGCGGGGGACGGACAGGGAGTGACGGATCTTGCACCTGCGGAGGTGCGGGAGTACCAGGGGGAGCAGCTCTCCTCGATTACAGATTTTCGTGAGAACTCGATCCGCGGTCCGCAGTACGTGAATGCAAGCACGTATACGCTCACCGTCGACGGGCTGGTGGAGGACCGGGAGGAATACTCCTACGATGCGCTCATGGAACGGTTCCCCCGCTACCGCAAGGTCGTTACCCTCTACTGCGTGGAAGGCTGGGACGTCACCATCCTCTGGGAGGGGATACGGGTGGAGGACCTCCTTTTGGAGGCAGGGGTAAAACCGGGGGCGAATACGGTCATCTTCTACGCTGCGGACGGCTACTCTTCCTCGCTTCCCCTCGCCTACATCGAGGACAGGGACATCCTGCTGGCCTATGCCATGAACAACGTCACCCTGCCGGCGGAGCGGGGGTTCCCCTTCCAGCTGGTGGCCGAGGACCGCTGGGGCTATAAGTGGGTGAAATGGGTGACCCGGATCGAGGTATCCGACGATGCGAACTACCGCGGCTACTGGGAGAGCCGGGGGTATTCGAACAACGGGAGCCTCGACCGGTCTTTCTTCGACCGGGGATAGGGAGGAAGAGGGATGGTGCGGTTCGCCTACCGGAAACTGGTCTCCCGGACCCTCCTCGTATTAACGCTCCTCTTCGTGATCAGCGGCTTTGGGATCACGGAACCCTGGCTCGTCCGGTCCCTGACGTTCGGGCTTCTCGATAAGGCGCTCTCCCAGCAGATCCACTTCCTCCTCTGGGGCCCGTTCCTGATCGTGCTGGTGCTGCACCTGTACTACTCCTGCGGGATCTTCAGGAGGTGATGCCCGTTGCGATGATGCCTCCCCGGGAGCCGGAGGAGCGCGATGGGGTCCCGGGATACCGTTCACATCATCGAGATGTTCGGTTTTGCGAGCCATGTTCGTTCGGAGCCTGCCGGGGTGCTATGCCGTCTCGATCTCCCCGACCATCAGGGAGATCCCGCCGTCGATGCCCAAAAAGAATGCAACGCCGTTCCTGCTGAACGAATCGTAGGGTAGATGGCCCGCCTGCACAAAGCCGCAGCGCTCAAACGCTCTTCTGGAGGCCGGGCCGGTGCAATCGGCAACCGCCCGGGAAAACCCACGCCTCCGGGCAGAGAGAAGCGCGTGCCGGATCATCGCCTGTGCCAGCCCGCGCCCGCGGTACGGCCGGGCCACGCCGATCTGGAAGACATGCAGCACGGTGCCTGCGGCGATCCTGTCCCGCTCGATATACTGTTCTTCCAGTTCGTCGATCATCTCGACGGTTTCACGGAACTGCGCAAGAAACTCCGCCATCGTCGCCCCTTCGGCCGCGAGGTCGCCGGTGAGGTCGAGGCAGAAGATGAACCCGGCGATCTCGCCTGTCCGACTGTCGCGGGCGATATGGCTGAGCTCTTTTCCCGCAAGAAATTCGGCGTACCGCCGTGCATACGGCAGAAAGATCTCCGGGTCCGGCGCATGACGGTGCGTTGTCGGCTCGTCGGCGATGAAGACGTCGGTGTAGAGCCGTGCCGCCTCTTCGACGTCGGCCGTTTTGAAGGGGAGATAGACGGGGGAGCAGGGGTGATCGGGGTGGGTGGCGTCCCCGGGGGGTCTTTCCATGGCTCAGTGTTTGGGCTGGCCGGACTTATAAATCCCGGACGGCATCGGGGAGACTTTTTACAAAAAACGCCTGCATGCCTGCTATGGTGCCGTTTTGAAGCAACGTCCCGATCTCTTCCTGAACTGGCCGGGGGCCGGACGTTCGAGGGATTCGTGGGCGACCGCATGTGCCTGCCGTCGTGCTCAGGCTCATCACCATCGGGGAGGCGACGAACCGGATCTCCCTGAGCGTCACCGCCCGCAGCCCGGAGGTCGAGTGGCGGAAGATTGCCGGACTACGGGAGATCAGCGTCCACTCTTACTATGCAGCGAAACCGACGCTCCTCCGGGATATCAGGAGGGTGCCTATCTCCCCTGCGTGGAGGGTCCGGTATCTTTGGCTCCCGGACCTAAAACCTCCTCCGCACCGAAGATTACGAACGCTATCAGGATGAAGAGAGCCGCCGCGATAGAGAACGTGTACTGGAAGGCCTGGGCTGTGGGCAGGGTTTGCAGGGTCCCGTTGCTGGTAACGGTTACAGTGAACGTGGCGATAAGGGCTCCGGCAATCGGGGCCCCGATGCTGCGCCCGAGATTGCGGAAGACGGCATTCATGGATGTCGCAATGCCCATATCCTGGGGATCAACGGTCAGGACGAGCAGGTTGATCGTCGAGGCGTTCAGCATGGCGATTCCCGATCCGGTGACAAATATGGCGAAGATAAAAGATGTTGAACTTTCCGAGACTGAACTCAACAGAAAGCCAGAGGCACCCACGACCGCCCCGGCGAGAGCGACGGGTTTCACACCAAAGCGGGGAACAAGCCTCCCGGTCAACGGTGCGAAGATGGCGATGGCGACAGCGAAGGGGAGGAGAGAGAGCCCGGCCATGAAGATGTCAAACCCGAACCCGACGGGGGGCGGCAGTTCGAGCCTGTACGCGTACGCCTGGAACGCCAGGAACATCCCGAGACTTGCTATGGCAAAGGTGACATGCGTGCGTGCGACGTTGCGCATCGAGAGCAGCCGCAGGTTGAGGATGGGGTCACCGACATTCTTCTGGTAATACTGCTCGTATACTGCCAGAAGGGGGAGGAGGAGCAGTCCGGCGGCAAGCAGCCAGAGGGGGTTCACTCCAGACCCGGCCAGCGCAGGGGACAGGGAGATTGCCAGCACGATCAACACCAGCGAGCCGCCGAGAAGCGCTGCCCCGATATGATCGACTTTTGCGCCGGGACGGGTGTATGGGGATTCCCGCACCTGGCTGTACACGAGGTAGGTGAGCAGCAGCACAAAGGGGATCGCCGTGTGGTAGGTGGTCTGCCAGCCGAACATGTTCGATACCAGGGCGCCGAGAGGCAGGCTTATCGCGGTTCCAATGCCGAACATCCCGCTGATGATACCCTGCGCCCGCGGGATCACTTCACGGGGGAACTCCTCCCGGAAGATACTCATGGCAAGCGGCATCACGGCGAGACCGACCCCCTGGACGGCTCTTGAGACGAGCATGAAGGGGAAGGTGGGTGAGAACCCGGTCATGGTGATGGCAGCCGAGTAGACGAGGAGGACGTAGACGAGGATTCTTTTCTTCCCGTAGATGTCCCCCAGTTTCCCGACGATCGGGGCAAGGGCAATGCCGGACACGAAATAGAGGGCAAGGACGAGGCTGACTTCCGCGCTGCTGATGCCGAAACCGGCTGCAATCGACGGGAGCGACGGGGTCAGCATTCCTTCGATGTAGAGGATCATGAAGTTGAATCCTACGAGGATGAACATCGTCCGGTAGGCATACTCCACATCAAATTCGTTGACGTCTGCCGGCTGCGGGGGAAGATTCATATTATGTACATCTCCCTGACTCCTGGATTGCGTCGCAGGAAATACGGATGAGCATGATCGCGAAGCTGAATGCGAGGAAAGTCAATTTTGAATTCAAATACCTTTCGATTCCTCTATGCGGCCGGGCAGTTCCGGCGGGCCGGGGATCCGGTGGGTTTCAGGCACATGCCGTCCTCGCAGTCGCTGAGCGGGAGTACGATGCGGTGGCCGGTGAGAGCGAGCGGGAGGGGATGTCTCCCGCCGGCCAGAAGAGAAAGTGTTGTATCAAAACGAACCACCATACATCCTCTCTACTGTGCGGCAGCAGTAAAACAGTCCGCCATACAGCTGCCGTCACCTCTTTTACGGGAGTTGTCGGCTCGTAGAACCGTTGTTACAAACGAGTTCTCTTTTCCCAGGTTAATTTTCCATGTATTCTCTTCTCCTCTTCTCCCAGTAATCCCTATCTTCAACCGTTATCGGACGCAGGACCCTGCACGGATTGCCGGCGGCGATCACGTTATCCGGTATATCTTTCGTCACGACGGAGCCGGAACCTATTACCACGTTGTTCCCGACTGTTACTCCCGGATTGATGACAACATCCGCCCCAACCCAGACGCTGTTGCCTATCGTTATCGGTCTTCCATACTCGAGAATCGCATTTCTCACCCCTGCGTCGATCGGGTGTGCGGCGGTATAGACGCCGACCCGGGGGCCGAAGAAGACGTGATCGCCTATGGTCACGTCGCAGACATCAAGGATGATGCAGTCATAGTTCGCGTAAAAATTGTCGCCGATACGGATGTGACTGCCGTAATCGCAGCGAAACGGCGGTTCGATAAAGATCTGCTCGCCTGTGGATTGGAAGAGTTCCTTGAGCAACTCTGTCCGATATGCCAGTTCCTCTTCAGTCGTCCCATTGAATAGTCGTGTCAATCTTCTGGCTCTCTGGCGGTCCCGCTTCAGTTCTTCGTCGTATGCGAAATAGAGTTCTCCGCATACCATCCTCTCTTTCTCTGTCATAGCCGGTCGCCTCATCCGGGTATAGTTGAGGCACTGGAGAAAAGGTTGATCATGAACCGTGACCGGCCCGGTGTGATCGTCCTTAGATGGTCGGGGAGGGCGGCCGGCGCTCCGGCCATGCACCCAATAGAATGGCCGGGGGCGCTCGACGGCTTACGTTCTGGCAGAGAGAAAATGAGAAGCGAATCGTCAGATAATCGTCAGGTGCGTCACCGGTAACGTCAGGACACTGATGGCGGCCACGACCGCCACGAGGAGCACGATGATGGAGGTGAGAGGGGAGGAGAAATTTCTGTCATTTTAAGCGGGGACGGGGCGGCATAACCTCGAGCGATGGCATCTCTCGTTTTCGGTTGAATCCTGGCCGGGTAAGCCTCCCGATATTCGACCGGACGCTTTAGCGAAATGACTTTCCGATACAGTCTGCTCCCGGTGCGACTATGGGACGATCTGTTGCTGGAAGGCGCGGTAGGGCATCTGATCGAGAGCCCGGGCCAGGCTCTCGCTACAGTTCATCGGTTCCACTGTTTTTCAACACATCGATAACAGAAGTTGATCGTGGGTTTAATGGCGGTGTCGATGTGCGTATAGTATTCAATCTCCCAATCAGACTCTTTTTCGGCGATCAGCCCCTTGCACACATTTCCAGCACTTCCTGCGATGCAGTCGGTGAGCCCGTCCTGGACAAGGAGCATGACGTCCTGCCGGCTTTTCAGTCCGTACTCCATGAGCGTGGTGAGTCGTTCCAGTTCCATCGAGACCGATTGTATCAGGTTGGCCGGTTCGTCGCTCTTCGGCATTGCGAGGACAAAGACATGGGCCACACTCCGGTCGATCAGTTGTTTGCTTAAGAGACGATCGTATTGCGGGTCTGAGCGATATTGCAATTCGTGAGATCTATCGTCTAAGTCTTCTGATATGCATGCGTTGAGGTAGTCGTGCCTCCTCATGGCATCTCTCAATCTGAGCAGGTCATTCTTTCTCTCCTGATAGAACGAGCCGTAAATGCCGATGGGAAGCTCTCGTTTCAACCTCTCGAAGCGGCTGCGATCCGCATTCTGTCTGGTCGAGCGTTCCCATGGAGATACCATATCTGGAAAGTATTATCATTCGGGTATTATAACTATTAGTTAGCATGTGCTAACTGATTTCAGGGTGGGAACTAATATTAGTTAGCACACTATAACTTACATTCGTGTTGGGTGAGATATGGAGCCGGCGGTTGTCGAGAAATACCTGAGTGAAGTCCCCTGTGAAGCCCGGGCTGCTATTATGGGACTGAATAATGACCTGCGGTGGGCTGTGTATACCGCCCTGGTGCTTGGGGGCCGGAAGTACTTCAACGAGATCAAAGGCGAGTTCAAGGCGAACCCAAACACCATCGGTCCGGTCCTGAAGGATCTCGTTGACAGCGGGCTGGTTGCCAGAAAGATCGCGAAGTTCGAGGACTTTACTGATAAGCGGAAGGTATTTTACGAGCCGACCGGTCTGGGGCTTCGGCTGTTTGAGGTATTGAGCGATGTCGCCATTCCGGGGGGGCGGACGTCTCGGGAGCCGCGGGCAGGGGTTACGCCGGCATCAGCCTCGGGCGCAGACGCAGGAAGGGACACAGGAACCGAGGACAGATACGCGAGGCGACCAGATACGCCGGCCTTGAGATATGCTGCAGACGTGTGCAGGCGGTGGAAACCGGCGAGAGAGATCCGGAACAGATCCGCCCGGAAGAGGGCGGCAAAACAACCCGGGCTGGTCTGATCGGGTGGTTACAGGCCCCCTTCTTTCTCTCGGGCAAGGACACGCCCCTGGAGGGCGTCATGGGTCTGGAAATCCCCCTGTTCCTGTAGCCGGTTCGTCTCCTTCGCACGCGAGGAGACCTGTCTTTTATCCTTCGCCTGGATCAGCAGTCCGATAATGTCGGGGAAGGCTGCACTTAGTACCCGAACCGGCGATCGTAGCCGGTATGGTCTGGCCACTCGATGATGACCGCTCGCGGCCTTCATCTGATCCGCAGATCCTCACGGGCCTGGTACCACCGGACAAGGTCGGGATCATGGATCCAGCAGACCTTCCCCTGTGCGTCGATAGCGATTTTATTTGATTCCTGGAGGTATTCAACGATTGTCTTGAACGTCTGGTACATGACCTTCCGCGGCAGGCGTTCCCAGAGTGCCCGGCGGCGGTATTCGCCGCTGTGCTCCCGGAGGAAGTCCTCGACCATTCGGATCGTGTCGAGTGTGGGGGAATGGGCGGATCCGGCGCTTGCAGACATGATCTCAGGGTTGTTGTATGAAGATATATGACAAACGGATCCGGCCGCGGCCATGGTTCTCTTGCGGGTCGTCACCCTCCTGGTGCTGCTTTCGGGTTCATGGGCGATCGGATGTGCCTGTCGCCGTGCTCAGGTTTATACCCATCGGGGAGGCGACGAAACAGGTTTCCGCGACCGTCACCGCCTGCCACCTTCGAAGATTTAGCCGATAAGCGGAAGTTGTTTTACGAGCCGACCGGCTTGGGGTTGAGGCAATTCGAGGTGCTGAATAACGTTGTCACTCTGCAAGACCGACCCATCAGGAACCTCGCGCCAAGGATGCGGCGATGTTAGCAGCACCGGCACTTGGCACAGAGATAAGTACAGACACACGAACTGGCGGGAAGTGTGTGAGGCAATCGAAGACAAAGACTTCGAGAAATGCTGTAAATCTGTTCAGACCTTGGAAAAGATCGAGATCTATGCGAGACAGGGTGCCTGCAGGAAGAATGCACACTGACGAAAAGCGGCGGATGTGGTCGGTGCGGCTGACCAGCGAGAGGTGAATCAGCAGTGAGGAATTACTGACCACAAGTGAGTTAAGTGATATCTTGGTCGGATTTCATTGGCACATTACTGGGGAGTTTTCCGTATCCTGAGCAGTTCTTCGCACCATCATGTCCTTGAATGGAGTCAAAACATCCGGGATGCCTGAGTCACACTAGATGAACATGCGGATACTCTTGTGGTGAAGAAACCCCATTAGCCCGCCTACATTTATACTGAGCCGAGGAGGTTCCATGAAGAAATGTAACTGATACTTCCAAACCAAAGAATGATTGGTCTGGGGAACTACCTCTTTTCACCGGTTAAAAGTCCCCATATTGTCATATAATCCTCTCCAGATAAGTATGAGTCCCTTGGACGAACCCGCTCCCAGTCGTTAATGGCTAATCCTCGCAAGTATTCTCGTGCCCGCTGTACCTGATTGCGATTTGTATTTACTCCGCGCTTTGTCCTGAAATCCGTTGCTAGATTTTCTGCTACACTTCTTGGGACAAAATTCATTCGCATCAGAACTGCTTCTTCAGTCATTACTCCATGGTAGATCATTGCGGGTAGCGTGTTAATTTTCCGCCGTTCATCTTCTGAGAGTGAATCGAAGTTAATTCCAGACATTTTACTCAGAGCAGACATGCCCCAAGATCCATTATTTACAAGAGTTTTGTATACCGCCTTGCATGTATTTGTTATAGCATCAGTATCATCGCCTCTGAAGTAAGCAGTCGCAATGTCATGAACGCTCTTTCCAGAAACCCAATCCATTGTTATTTCTGCGATATGCTTCTTCTCCAACCCTTCCCCTGCGATTTCTGAAAAAGATCTTGACAACTGGGGAACTCTCATCATCACTCCAAATAAACTGGATAAGCCACTGTTACTGTTCTTAAAAAGACTTTCTGGAGTCCAGTCGAGGGGTGTCAATTTCTTCTCTAGTTTATTTAGTCCAGTTAAGGCTCTAACAACTCCTTCTGGAGAAAAACCTGTTGTATCAGCTAGTTCTGCATAGTTCGGGTTGTTCGATAACTTCTTTGCATATTGTTTTGTGGCGTCTAGAAGGGCACGTGCTTTTCTCTCACCGTTCTGAGTTGTGCGCAGTAGTCCATATCCATAAGTACTTCGTAGCAGCACTTCTGTGTTGGAGAGAACGTCTTGGAGGTTCTTTTTCTCGTTCCATAGGTGAGCTACATAACAGCGGAAATCTTCCCATTGTTCCTCATCCATCACCGTCGCTAGATCCTGAAGACGTCCTGCCTCCTCAAGTTCATCAAGCATCTGTACTAATCGAGAAGCCAGCTCCCCTGTTGCACGTTGGACATACTCAATAATGTCTTTTTCATTTTCTCCTGCTGCAATGCCAATAACGCCCACACTGTCATGATCTATACGCCCAGCACGACCCGCAAGGTTCCAAAAGTCTCTAATCGGCATCTCTTTAGAGACTCTATTATGCTGCGGTAGAAAGCGGGTTTGCAAGAACACAGATGAGACTGGAAAGTTAATCCCTTGGGCAATTGTAGTTGTTGCACAGAGCACACGCAGTTGATTTCTTTCTGCTAACCATTCAACCAATGCTCTTACCTCATCTGAAAGTCCAGCATGGTGAACTCCAACACCGCAGGAAAGCATCTGAATTAACTCAAAGTTAGGGCTAATTTCTGTCTGCAAAAATCTATTAACTAGTGAAATCTCCTCAGGGATTGGAGAGAGCGGCTCTAGCGATTCTGAAATTGTTCTAGCCATATTCCAGACTGAATCGATTCTAGATGCCACAGCTATGCTGGTACCTCGCTCTGAGAAAACTTTTGCCATTGCCGCTGTTTGAAGACTTAATGATAACTTGCTTCTTGCCACTTTTAGTGGTTTTACACTACCCACCTCATGCACGCCATCCAAATGCATAGTCTTAGGCGTCGTAGTGAGTGTGTGGTATTTTAGTTTCCAACCTGCCTTAACAGTATTATCCGGTTCCGCGGAAAAAAGTCCAATAATTCTCTCGTTAGGCTTCCAAGGTGTGCTTCCTATGCTTATTGTCCTGCCACCACTTACATCTTGAGCCAGCCATCGAGCAAGTGTTTGAGCGTTTTCAACATATGGCATTAATAGCAAGAAATTTGCGTTTCTATATTCTTGTTTTATTGTTGCTAAAAGGAGCTCAATACGAAGTCCACGGGACTCATCCTCTATGTTTTGAGCTTCGTCCATTACCACAAGAGCCAGTGGACGCTGATGTTTCTTATTTCGAATGACAAACTGTAGTTTTTCTGGAGTTGTCACAAGAATGTCAAAATTGTGGCTATTGCTCGATTCGTCCAGTAGATCTTCTTCAAACGTATCTAGTTCGACTGCACCAGTTAAGTGTTCAACTTTTATCCCGATTGGTTCGAAATCTCTTCGTAATCTACGTGTGATTTGAGCAACGAGAGCCTTTGTAGGCGCAATATATGCTATCCAACCGCTGTCAACATCGAACTGATTCAGTGCCTGAAGAATGCGGAATTGAGCTAAAAGTGTTTTCCCGCCCGATGTAGGTAACTCAACGATAACCGCAGTGGTCCCCGGATCCAGTAATCCCTGTTCTCGTAAAGCTGCTCGCTGAGGTGGTAATAACTCAAACAGGCTTTGTTGCTTAGTAATATTGTTTATAAATCTAGTAGATCGCGGGTTAATTGTCTGTGCAACCCACCATACTGACCCTGTCACCATCTGACGCGATGCAGCGTGCAACCATTTGATTAGAATTTCCAACTGTACATCACGCGCTGCTATTGCGGCGTCGATGCTCGATTCGAAGTGTTTATCCAACTGGATCGTAATATCGGTGGGTTCCCCTTGCAGCATGTATGTGGCAAGGATCTCACTACCTTTAGCCCAGTGGTAGAACGAAATTAAACGCAGAGCCATCGCACGATCTGCGGCATTTGAACCGTTATTTAATACTTTGGGTTCATATTCGATCTGATCTTGTCTTAACCCCGCAATTATTTTTGGGACCTGGTTAAGATCTTCCCACTGTCTCTTCCGGAACAGTCTCAGCCAGCAATCAAAGAGGTGATATAATAATCGTCGATCCCATGGCGCATCGACAACAGGGGGAATATTAATAGCATCTGCATGCTCGTCTAACCAACGACGTAGATCAGACCAGCGGTCTCCACAATAGGCAAGTGCAGATAGATGGAGAATATGGTAAATCTTATCTTCAGTTGCTTCTGGTAAGTCCATGAGCCTTTCGATCTCGAAAGATCGAAAGGCACCCGCAATAGCCTGGTTACGTAGAGCATCGTCTCCATCTGCAGGGTTTATTATTGTATTAAGTCCTTCTATCGCGGCCATTTCATATGCTAGAGCGAGATCTCTCAATATCTCTAAGTCACCTTCTTGCTCTTCAAAGTTGACCCGCATTGCCTGTTTTAGGGCGTTTTTAACCAAGCGATAGTTGGCAACTTTTATAGCCCTGTTACGCTTTTCTTCGTCTATAGAGAAAACAGCCCAATGCTCATCAACTGCCCGAAGAGCAGCATCAGTGATCATTATGTCTCACACTCTCTAGCAAGACATATTGGACATTTTTCTTCCCATGATCCGATTACTTTTTGAGGTAGATAGATAGCTAACAACTCAATGGTCAATGGGGTCGAGCAATCTACACCCAGTTTATCTACTCTTGTGCGGAGATCGTCTATATGGGCTGTAACATCACGTACTAAAACTCCAAAAATTGAAAAATCAAACTTATCTGAGGTCATATAACGCGTAAAAGCCTGCTGAAATTCGCTCTTCCACGATGAATTAACTGCTCGATGCGTAAGATATCTTATAAGAGCAGATTTTACCTCAATATCATTTTTTAAATCCTCAATTTGTCCCTTTAGGCCTGAACGACCATACATTATACCTGGTGGATACTCTTCCTCACCCGATGTTTTTACTTCACCAAACGCAAAACGGCACCCATTATTATCCACTTGAAATCCTACCAAGTCTGCTCCCGGTAGACTGGAACCCCATTTTCGTTCATCTCTTCCATCCGGCCAGGGGAAAAAGCAATCTCTGTGCTCAACCAAGTAGCATTCCGCTAATGCCTCTCCTATGCGCCAAGGTTCGGGCTCACCGGTTCTCTCAAGAGTCCGCAGTGCTTCTTGTCTGTCAAAACCCGTCTCATCGATGCTTGTTATTAGTTCAGCAATATCAGCATATCCTTCATCATCCCGCAATAATGCAGCAACGGGGCCGTTGATGGCCAGTTCAAGCTCGCCATTATTTAGTGATAGACCGCATCCTGTAACCCTTGAGCAAACGAGACTATAAACAGTATTACCAGCAGCCAAGGCCATGTCTAATCTCCTCTTTCGCATCTGGTAGCCGATATCACGTTGAATACGCTTGCGAAGATACTACTGACATTGAGCACTTGGTTTCCAGAATGCAATAACAGTTATATCTGGAAAGGGTAAAATAATAAACCTTATTATTCAATCCTCGTGATTATATCTGCTGAAACTTGAAATTGCTTCTGGGTTTTATTTCTAATGTGAGGTGTCTAGATCACCCTAATGATCATGTATAATCTTGTCCACTAGGAGTTTCTATCGCCCTTTTTCTGTCCCTTGATCGATAATCAGCCGTATAGATTTACCGCTCTCTCATCTAGATCCAAACTGATCTGATTCAGGTCAGTCCTAGTCTTCCTCAGATTTCTGCGTCACGTAGAGACCATAGGCTGTTTCACAACATGACACGATAATTTCAAATTTTGAATTGGTCGAATTGTGGGACTTGATCTAGAAAACTCTAGTGTCTTGTTAAATAACCCTATATAATCCCCGTTTTCAAAAACAAGATGCTGCTAAGGGGATTTGAACCCCTGTCGTCGGCGTGAAAGGCCGACATGATTGGCCCCTACACTATAGCAGCGCGCACAACGTGCCATACAACTTCGATGCCTGAAGATAAAAAAGTTGCGCCGGGAGACCCCCGGCCGGCCGCCCGGGGACCGGGACTTCCCCGCCCCGGAGACCAGGCCCCGCTCACCTGTCGATCGGGGTTCCTTCCTTCTGGGTGGCTGCCTTGAAGGCCGCCATCAGCTGCCGGGTGATGGGGCCGGGCTTGCCGTTCCCGATGACGCGGCCGTCGATCTCGCGGATCGGCCCGACTTCCGCCGCCGTTCCCGTGACGAAGACCTCGTCGGCTGCATAGAGGTCGTAGTAGCCCAGGTTCCGCTCGAGGAGGGTGATCCCCATCGACTGCGCGAGTTCCAGCACGACCTGGCGCGTGATGCCGCGCAGGTTGTTTAAGGTCGGCGGGGTGATGATCGCGCCGTTCTTGACGACGAAGATGTTGTCTCCCGAGCCCTCCGAGATGTTGCCGTGGATGTCGAAGAAGATCGCCTCGTCGACGCCGCGGTAGTTCGCCTCGATCTTCGCGAGGATGTTGTTCAAGTAGTTGAGGCTCTTGACGTTCGGCGGCATCGCTTCCGGCGGGGTCCGCCTGACCGAGACGCAGACCGCCCGGAGGCCCTTCTCGTAGAGGTCGCCGTACATCGCGCCCCAGGTGACGGCGATGACGATGACGGTCGGCTTGGGGCACTTCCGGGGGTCGAGGCCGAGGTCGCCCTTGCCGCGGGTGACGATCGGGCGGATGTAGGCGTCCCGCAGGTTGTTCTTCCGGAGCGTCTCCTTGATCGCCTCCGCCATCTCCTCCTTCGTGATCGGGACGGCGAGGTCGATCGTCTTCGCCGAGTCGTAGAGCCGTGCGAGATGCTCGTCGAGACGGAAGACCCTTCCGTTGTAGGCGCGTATCCCCTCGAAAACGCCGTCGCCGTAGAGGAGGCCGTGGTCGAAGACCGAGACCTTCGCCTCCTCCTCCGGGACATATCTGCCGTCAAGGTAGATGATCATATGAACAGTATGAGACCGGGGCGTTTGTATGCTTTGCGCTTCACGCTCCCCCGGGGCGGTGCGGCGGCCGGTCCACGGCTGGAGAAGCCGGGTGCCTCTCACGGCGGCCAGCGTGATCGGCCTCGCCCGGTGGAGGAGTATTGCAGGATACCGGTGACTCTCATTCGCGGCTTCGCGGCTTCGCGTGAGATCCTATCACCATCTCTATACTTAGCCTCACGCGAAGGCGCGAAGAACGCGAAGAAAAGGATGGGTTGCCGATGACTTCGTGAAGTCGCAGCCTCGCGGTGCTCAAACTCCGCTCCTGTGGAGATCGTTCCCCGAAGCCTGAACAACCTATGGAGCCGGGAGTTGGGACCCGCAGCACGGGAGGAGGGGTCGCTTCGAGCCTCTCAGCCCCGGCAGCAGTCCGTGAAGTGGGCGAGCATCCCCCGGCTCGTCACCGGGTGGAGGTGCGTGTAACTCCCGAGCGTCTTATCCCGGACCGCACCGTCGTATCCTCCCCGGATCCCGCTCCCCCGGCTCAGCCGGTAGGCAAACCGGGTCTCCGGCGCGAGATCGACGCTGCTGTAGTGGAACTCGTGCCCCTTGAACGCCGCCTCGCCGACGGGACTTTCGGCCGCGCTGGTCCCGACGACGTAGCCGAGCATCCGTCGGGCCGGCATCCTCGTCTGACCTGCAAAGACCCCGGCGAGGTCGTAGGACTTCTCCTCGTCCGCGTCCATGAAACCGCGGGCAAGCACCATCCGCTCGGTGAGGTAGATCAGCCCCCCGCACTCCGCGTAGATCGGGGTGCCGTTCCGCGAGGCCTCAAAGAGCCCCTCCCGCATCGCGGTGTTCGCCTCGAGTTCCGCCCCGAAGAGCTCCGGGTAGCCGCCGCCGAGGATGTAGCCGTCGGCCTCCGGCAGCCGGTCGTGGATCGGGGAGAACGGGACCACCTTCGCGCCGCACGACGCGAGGACGTCGAAGAGGTCGGCGTAGTAGAAGTTGAAGGCCTCGTCGAGCGCGACGCCTACCCGGACGTCCGGCTCGACCGCCGGATACAGGGAACGCTCCTCCGCCGGCGACCCGGCCTCTTTTGCGAGTCCAAGCAGCGCCTCAAGGTCGACGTGATCCCCGATCATCCGCTTCACGACCTCGATCCGGCCAAGGAACTCCCCGTGCTCCTGCCCCTCCCGGTAGGGGACGAGGCCCAGGTGGCGCATGGCAAGTTCCATCTCCGCCGTCCGGGGGATGGCGCCGACGACCGGAATACCGCAGTAGTGCTCGATCGCCCTGACCGCTTTCTCCTGGTGGCGGGTCCCGGTGATGTTGTTTAAGATTACCCCCCGGATATCGACGTCCGGGTCGAAGGCCTGAAAGCCCTTCACGATCGCCGCCGCGCTCCGGGTGATGCTCCGGGCGTTGATGACTAAAACGACCGGCAGGTCGAGCTGCTTGGCGATAGCGGCGGTGCTCCCGAGGTCGGTGAGGGCTTCCGCGCCCTCAAAGAGCCCCCGCACTCCCTCGACGACGGCGATATCCGCTCCCCGGCAGCCGTGTGCATAGACCCCCCTGACCTCGGCCGGGCTCATCACGTAGCCGTCCAGGTTCCGGCAGGGCCGGCCCGTCACCCCCGCAAGGTAGGAAGGGTCGATGTAGTCCATCCCGACCTTGAAGGTCTGGACGGTCCGGGTTGCCGAGAGGAGGGCCGAGAGCGCGAGCGTGATGCTCGTCTTCCCGCTCCCGGAGCGGTCGCCGGCGACGAGGAAGGACTTCATCGCCGCATGCTCCGCAGGACTTCCCCGAACTCGCTTGCGACGATCTCGCGGACGCCGAGGGTCTTGGGGTGCAGGTCGATCTCGACCATGACGTGCCGGTGCCCCATCTCCCGCAGAGGCTCCACCTGTCGGGGGCCGTTCGTGATCGAGAAGACCTCGATGCCTTCGGTATACTCCGGCGGGACGGCGTGCGGCACCCCGACCATCAGGGCGAAGTCGGGGCTCTCGTCCCGGATCCGTTCCCCGATCGCGGTCCCGTTCGCTCCGTACTCGTCGAGCGCCCCGAGGAGGACGGGGTCGACCCCGCGCTGGCGCATACCGGCGAGGATCCGCCCGGCGTCGTCCCGCACCTTCGGGAGGCCGCGGTCCTCGAGGTTCGCGATATACGTGACGGCAGCGTCCGGGCAGGCATCGTGGAGGGCGACGAGCTCGTCGGCGAACATGTAGGCGGTCTCCTTCTTCGCGTTCATGACCGCGACCCCCTTCGCGCCGGAGTCGGCGAGTTCCACCAGCCGCTCTGCCGCGACGTGCTTCAGGTCGCCGCGGGAGGGCTCGATGTAGGTCCGGGATGCCGCCCCCCGGAGCCTCTCGACCTCGTTTGCCTGTTTGAGAAGGTAGCGCTGCCGCTCCAGTTCGTCGGCGCCGATCCAGCCTGCCGCTGCGGCGGGTTCGAGCGTCGCGAGCACCCCGTCGATGTTCTCGCGGAACCCGGCGTGGATGTCCACGGCGATCGCGGGCGTCGAGACCCCCGCGTCCTGGATCGCCGACTGGAGGTCCTCGCCGATGATCATCGAGACGCACGTCCCGACGACCGCGATCCGCTGCGGCGAGAACGTCTCCTCCGCGTAGCGGAGGACCCGCATCAGGGGGTCGTGCCCGCCGAAGATGAACTCGTTGTCGGCGAGCGACGTCGTCAACACCCGCATGCCGTCCTCCTCGAGGAGCCGGGCGTGCTTGAACGAACAGCCCGACGGGCCGTGGAGGATCGCCACGTCCACCCCCAGGTCGCGGGCGGTATACAGCGCCGCGACGATTGAACTCGGTCTTGGTTGAATGTAGTCCATAGTTATCTCCACGTCTTGACTGCGAGGACGACCGCGCCTGCCGGGGTCATCTTCCGGGCGAGGGCGAGCCCCGCCTCGAGTGTCGGGGCCTCGTGCCCCTCCCCGACGTAGACGGTCGCCGCCGGGTTGACTGCCGCCACCGTCCGCCGGATGTTCTCGGCCGAGAACCCCTCGCAGACCGCATGTGCCTCCTCGCCGATGACGAGCGTCAGGGGACAGCCGCCGGAAAGTTCCCGCGCGTAGCGGGCGGCCTCAACGGTGGTCGCCATGTTCGTCCCGCTGTTGGCGTTGTCGAGGATGAGGAGGTCTCCCTCCCGCCGTGCCGCCATCCGGCCGGGCAGGGCGGCGAATGCCGCGAGCGGGGAGGGATCGATCCCGAGGACGCAGGCGGTCGCCGCCGCGAGCGCGAGCGGTGTCCGGTAGCCGGCCAGCGTGCAGAGCGGGTTTTTGAACGTGCCGGCAACCCCGAACCCGGCATACCGGCACCTCCCTCCCTCGAAGGTGACGATTGAATCGGCCCTGACCCCTCCCGGGAGCTCGATCCCCGGCGAAAGGACGGCCTTCGCCGCCCGGCCGACCAGCCGGCACTTCTCGGCGATCGCGCTCTTCTTCCCCGCCGCGACCGGGTAGTCGTCGGGAGACGTCAGGACCGCCACGTCCCCGGCGCCGGAAACACCGAGCGACTCCTCGGCGACCAGCCAGCCGCCTACCCGCTCCGCTTCGCGGACTGCGGGGATCAGGGAGGCGGGCGTGATGCTCTTCTTCCAGAGCAGTTCCCGCTCCGGGTAGCGGTAGGTCCCGGTCGAGGTGTGCAGGATCCCCGGTCCCGGCAGAAGCGAGGCGAGGGCGTGGGCGGTGGTGGTCTTCCCCCGTGCCCCGGTGATCTCGATGAACGGGTGCGGCAACCGTTCGCCGAGGACCCGCTGCACCATCTCGTGGTGGGAGATTGCGGGCCCGTGTTCGGCGAGGAGCGGGTGGTCCGGGTCGAGATGGACCGGCGCGGTGACGAGATCGTAGGTGCGGACGAGCGCCTCCTCGATGGGGGTGCCGGCCCGCCCGCGGTAGACGTCCACCTCGTCCACCTCGTGGCCGGCACCGCGGAGTGCCGCGGCGAGTTCCGCCCCGCCGTGGATGGTGTCCAGCACCAGGATTCGCATGCGCCTCAGGGCTTCAGTTCGGCGACCGCGTCGGACGCGTTCTTCAGCATCAGTTCGGCAAGGAGCGGGTCGCTGCCGATCGGGTTCGCGTAGACGAGCGGCACGGTCTTCCCGTTCAGCCGGAACTCGCCCTTCCGGGCGCCGGCAGGGAGGCCGATGATCTCGGGAATGTCCTGTTCGATGTGGACGCCGCGTGCGAGGAAGAGCGGGACGACGACGAGCATATCGATATCCTCGCCTCTGAACGCCTCGAGCTGCTCCTCCACCGTCGGGGTGTTGAGGCTCATGAATCCGGGCCGGACGATGTATTCGCCGGACTTCCTGGCGATGAGATCGGCGGTGGTCTCGATCAGTTCCTTGTTGTAGGGGAGTTTGCTTCCGTGGCCAACCAGTAACATTCCTTTTTTGCTCATACGTTACAAGGTACTACGAGATCACCTTAAAATAATTACCGATTGTTTTTATGGGCCCGACCCCCAACCTCTATTGAATGGCAAATTTCGAACGGGATATCACCTACTGCCTCAACCGGTTCTTTTCGCACCGACAGGTCCACGGGTTTGCCTACCGGCTCAAGCAGAGCATGTTCAATACCCAGTACGTCGATGTCCTGGTCGATTCCCTCGACCCCCGCTACTACCTGGCCATCGAGTGCAAATCGATCTCCGGTAAAAAGATCTACTTCTCCCAGCACTTCCACTCCGATAAGAACAACGTCCACCAGATCGACTCGATCACCGACTTCATCAGGAAGACCGGCCGGCGGGGCTTCCTCGCCGTCGAGTTCCGGTTCGGTGCGGGGAGGGCGAAGGAGGCCTACCTGATGCCCTGGGAGAAGGTGCTCGAGTACTACGGAAACGTCCCCGGTATCCCGCTTGACGATTTCCGGCTCTGCTGCACGCTCGACCGTGCCGGGGAGGAGTACGACCTGCCGGGGCTCGACACAAATCAATATCCTCTCGCACCGCCAACAGATGGAGAATCATGATGGAAGCATATGATCGTTTTGAGCTCCTCATAAACGATCGGGTCGTAAAAACACCGGTGGCAATCGCGTCCATGGCCGGGATCGTGGACGCGGCCTACGTTCTTGAACGGGCGGCCCACATAGGCGCCGCCTTCATCGGCGGCTACTCCATCGACGCTCCCACCCTTGACGCGAGCCGGCGGATGGCGGCGGAGGGCCGAAAAGAGTTCGTATATGATGATCCCATCGAGGCGCTCGCACAGGAGATCGACGCCCTGAAACAGAGCGACGTCGTTACGGGTATCAACCTCCGCGGGAGCACGCCCGCCGCCTACGCAGAGATCGCCCGTGCGTTCGAAGATGCTGTGGTCTACGAGATCGACGCTCACTGCCGTCAGCCCGCGATGGTCGAGGCCGGGTGCGGCGAGCACCTCCTCCACCACCCGGCAAAACTCGTCGAGACCGTCCGTGCCCTGAAAGCCGAGGGCGTGACCGTTTCGGTCAAGATGCGTGCCGGCGTCGCCGCGAACGACGGCGATCTCGCCCGCGCCGTCTGGAAGGCGGGGGCGGACATCCTCCACGTCGACCTGATGGACTTCGGGCACGCGAGGCTCCGCCAGATCCGCAACGCCTCGCCCCTGATGCTCATCGCAAATAACTCCATCACCTCCTTTGACAAGGCGATGGACGCCTTCTCGCACGGGGCCGACCTCGTCTCGCTCGCCCGGCAGTCCGACCCCTGGACGCTCGCTGGCCTCGATGCCGCCATCACGCGGTTCGCCGAGGAGGGCGGCTGGTACAACGCCCCGAAACAGCTCTGCCGCGGCGGGGATATCCGGGCGCTTACCTTCTGCTGCATGCCGGTGAAGGCCTGCCCGCTCATCCCGACCCTCGATAAGATCGGTCTCTCCCGGAACGAGTACTTAAAGATCAAGCAGGACGCGGTGAAGGGGACGGAACTCGACGACGGGAAGAGCACCTGTTTCGGGAGTCTCGCCTGGTGCTGCAAGAGCAGTACGCCCTGCATGTTCCGGAACATGACGCTCGAGAAGAAAGGCCTCTCGCCGCGGGAGTACATGCGCTGCAAGCACCGCCTGGCAGACAAGATCGTGCACAGGATCTTCGATGAGAGCAAGACCGCCGATGAGTCGGGCTGAGAAGGCGCAGCTTGCGATGATGCTCGAGGTCTGCGCATACCCGAAACCGGGGAACGTGGACCGGTGCCACGACTATAGCGATACCCGCCTCGAGCACTTCCTCGCCTCGACGATCCTCTCCCGGCCCGCCTTCGATGCGGCCGAGAAGGCCGGCGGCCGGGTCGGGAGCCTGATCCGGGAGGCGGTTCTCGCGACGAACACCCATTCGGGGGGCAACACCCACTTCGGGGCGTTCATCCTTCTTTTCCCGCTCGTCATCGGGGGGGATATCGAGGGTGCCCGGCGGGTCGTCGCCGGGACCGATGTTACGGACGCAATCGAGTTCTACGCGGCGTTCGGCCTCACGCAGGTCCGGATGGGGAAGAGCGACGACCTCGACGTGAACGACCCGGCCTCGGTCGCCGCGATCCGGGAGCGGGGGATGACCCTCGCCGACATCATGGCCTACTCGGCGCCGCGGGATATGGTTGCGCGGGAGTGGACGAACGGGTTTGCCCTGACCCGCCGGTGCGCGGACCTCCTCCATGCGCACGGGTGCGGCCGGCAGGCGATCGTCGCGGCGTTCCTCGACCTCCTCGCGACGGAGCCGGACACCTTCATCGCAAAGAAGCACGGGGCCGAGGTCGCTGAGCGGACGATGCGCTGCGCGGCTGAGGTGCGCGACGGCAAACAGGACCTTGCGGCATTCGACGCCGAGTGCGTCGCCGACGGCATCAACCCGGGCTCAATAGCCGATATCACCATCGCGGGGATTTACGTGGCGCTCGGGGAGGGGTGGCAGTGGGACTGCTGACCGAGGGGATCAACGAGGTCATCGCGACCACCGATAACAACGCCGCCCCGATGGGGATCATCAACCGCGGGGGCTCCCTGCACATGGTCCTCTTCCGGGGGAGCCACACGGCGAGGAACGTCGCCCGCGACCGCTGGGTGGTGGCGAACTTCGTCTTCGATCCGGTCCTCTACGTCAGGACGGCGTTTGAGGATCTGCCTGAGGATGCCTTCGTAGAGGAGGCGATCGACGGGATGGTCGTCTCCCGTCTCCGCGACGCGGAGGCCTGGGCTGCGTTCGCCGCGGACGTCGAGCGGTCGAGCGACGAGGCGATCACTGTCCGGCTCGTCCCCGTCCACGAGGAGGTGCTCGATCTGCGGCTGCACCCGGTGAACAGGGGGTTTGCGAGCATCGTCGACGCGACGGTCCACGCCACCCGCTATGTCCGGACCCGCGACCCCTGGCTCGGGCAACTGATCGAGCACCACGCCGGTCTCGCCCGGAAGTGCGGCGGTCCCCGGGAGTGGGAGGCGCTCGACCTCCTCCGGGGGTATATCGCAGGTCTTACCGGGGAGTGAGAGGGCTGCTTTCGGGCAGGAGACTTCACGCTCCGGGATAGGCGTGTATCCATTTTCTCATATTTTCTGTAATATAATAATCAATATATACAATAATGCCTCACGAGGGCCTCCTAAAGGGAGGTATCCGATATGGCGAAGATCTTTGATACATTGAAGAACGATGGAAGGTTCACGCGGCTCGCTGAGATCATCCAGACCCTCGGCAAGGACGAGAGGTTCCAGGGCGACGGACCGATGACGTTCTTTGCCCCGGTCGACTCGGCCTGGGACGCGATCCCCGAACCGAACCGGGCGATGATCTTAAACGACAAACAGATGCTCTCGCATCTTATCGACTTCTTCACGATCAGCGGGCACAAATGCACGCTCGACGCGTTGCTCTCAAAGAATGTTGTGAAGACTGTCGAAGGGAACCCCATCATGGTCCGGAAGACCGAGCGGGGGACCCAGGTGGACGAGGCCGTCGTCATCGAGGGGAACATGGAGACGGAGAACGGCATCGTCCACGCCCTCGACGGGATCCCGTTCGTGACGCTCTCGCAGGCCTTCGAGGCCTACGCAGCAAAGTAGAGCGGTGCAGCCGGCCGGGGCGCGGCGGGCGGCGGCACTCCCGCTCCGGCGGGAGCCTGCACGTTCCCGGAGCGCCCCGTCCTTCCGGAACACGACGTGCGCCTCGAAATCCTCGATAAACGTAATTTTATATACCATATGAGGTGATCTGGGCGGCATCTGTCAGGAGGTTCATGCATGAAGGATATCGTTGAGACTGCCCGGGAGGACGGCCGGTTGAGCATCTCTGTTCGGATGCTGGAGGCCGGGGGTCTGACGGAGACCCTTCGGGGAGGCGGACCGTATACGGCATTTTTCCCGACGGACGAGGCGTTCTCCAGGTTTCCGGACGAGGCACTGGATGCCATCGCAAACGACCGGGGGAGGCTTAATGGCATGATCCTGTATCACGTGGTCAGGGGCAAGCTCACCATACGGGATCTCTCAGGGATGGAGGCCATCACGACCCTGCAGGGTGATTACCTTGAGATCGAGGCCGGGGAAGGGATGCGGGTGAACAACGCTGCCGTCGTCCAGCCCGACGTCGAGTGTACGAACGGCATATACCACGTCATCGACAGGGTGCTCCTGCCGCGGGCGGTCGAGGCACGGATGCAGAAGGCGCCCTGAGGGCGGTCTTACCCCAACCATTATATATCCCCGCCCCTCCATCTCCCCGGCGGAGCAGGTTCACATGAAGAGTATCCTCGTGACGTTGCGGGATTCGGGGTCGTTTGGGACGTTTCTCGATCTCGTGCGGGAGGCCGGCATGGAAGAGATGCTCGGCAGGGAAGGCCCTTACACGCTCTTTGTCCCGGACGACGACGCTTTCCGCGCGGCCTCCGGTGAGAGGCTCGCCGCCGTCCGCAAGGACCCCGGCCGGCTCGCCGATATTCTGAGGTACCATATGGTTGCCGGAGTCCATTCTACGGTCGATCTCATCGGTATCCGGACCCTGCGATCGCTTCAGGGCGAGGACCTGGCCGTGGAGGTCGCGCCGGAGGGGGTGCTGGTCAACAACGTGCCGGTCATGGAGTCGGACGCGTGGTGCACCAACGGGATCTGCCACGCGATCTCCGCGCTGCTCCTGCCCCGCGGTGCCGGGGTGGTTGCCGTGCCGGCCGGGACGGGTGCCCGTGAGAACGTATAAATAATCCGGCGCCTGACTGGGGCGGTTGGAGAGAGCAGTATGAAGAACATCATCGAAACCCTGGAGGACTCCGAGGGCCTCAGCGTCTTCCTCGACCTGATCCGGATAGCGGGCATGGAGCAGGCTCTCCGTGAGCAGGGACCGTTCACGGTCTTTGTCCCGACGAACGAGGCATTCTCGCGGGTCCCCGAAGAGCGGATGAACGAACTCCGGCAGGACCCGGACAAACTTCTCCTGATCCTGAGTTACCATGTCGTGCCGGGGCAGCTCACCTCAGAAGACCTCCGGAGCATCGCCGCCGTCAGGTCGAGCCTCGGGACGGACCTCATCCTCCGGTCGTCGGATCGGGGCATCACCGTCAACAGCGTCCCGCTCGTCGAGACCGACGCGTTCTGCACGAACGGCATCTGCCACGCGATAGCGTCGGCGCTCGTCCCGCCGACGATCGAGATCGTCGCGCCCTGAGCTGACCCGTTGGACAATTTCACCTTCTTTTGTTGGTCCTGATACGTGATGGTTTGGCGTCTCACGCGGAGTGCGAGCGAAGTGAGTTCGAGCACCGCAGGTGCGAGCCGCAAAGAGGATTAAAACACCCACCTACCCTCCTTCGCGTCCTTCGCTGCTTCGCGTGAGATGACGATTTATGAGCGATGATACAGCCTCACGCGAAGCTGCGAAGGACGCGAAAGGAAGATTGGGGTAGCACCCAATACTCTTCGCGGCTTCGCGATCTTCGCGTGAGGTTTCGGATGCAGGTGTCAACTAATGCTCCTGCTGCAGACGGAACCGCCCGTCACGGCGGGCGATCCCGACGGCCAACAGGGCGCTCTTCTCTTTATCCTTGATCTCGAGCATGATGTCCATATCCGTCGGTGCGGTCAGGTTGAGGAACTCCGCAAAATCGGCGGGATCAAGGCTCTCCGCGTGCCGCCCCCGCCGCCCGCCGGGCATCGCGGTGCTGTAGTCGGTCATCAGGATGCCGTCGTGCGGCTCCCAGGTCGTGGCGGCCTCTCTCACCGCTTCGGCCACCCCCTCGCCTGAGGAGTTGAGGTGGTGGTGGAAGGCGTCGAAGAGGACGGGAATACCGGTCTCCTCATGGATGCGGAGGCAGTCGGCAAGGGTGTAGCGCGAGTCGTCGTTCTCGACGACCAGCCGGCGGAGGATGCTCTCGTCGAGGTGGGAGTACTCGCGGCAGAACCGCTCCATCGCGGCCTCTTTATCGCCGTAGACGCCGCCGACGTGGATCTGGATCTTTGCCGTCCGATCGAGGTGGAGGGCGTCGAGAACTCTGGCGTGGTAGCGGAGCTCCGCGACGCTCCGGCCGATGATGTCGGGGTCTTTTGCGTTGATGACGACGAACTGGTCGGGGTGCATCGAGATCCGCATCCCGTGGTCGTCGATGAACCGGCCGAGCGCCGCAAACTCCTCGGCGAAGGTCTCCTCCCAGGGTGCGGCAGCGATCGGGTGCGACCCGAACGGGACGAGGTCGGAGGTGATCCGGAAGAAGAGGAGGTCCGATGCGAGGTTGAAGCGGAGGATCGTATCGAGGCAGCGGAGGTTCTCGCGGACGGTCGCTATCAGCCGCTCATCGGAGTAGGAGGCGAGCCGGAACGTGCGGCCGCTTGAGCAGCCGACGCTCCGGTTGATGCACGGGTAGCCGATCTTCATCCCATCAGGGGTGGCGCCCGCCCGGCATCAACCTTACCGGCAGGTGTAGGTGCCCTCGCTCTCGGCGACGAACCCCTCACGGGCGAGGTCGGCGAGGATCCGCCGCACACGGCCGGGCTCTTCCCCGGTCCGGGCGGCCGCCTCCGCCTCCGTGACCGACCCCTCCTCGAGGACGAGGGCGAGCAGCCTTCCCCTCACCTGCCGGTCGGAGCCCTCGAACCTGCTCTGCCGGGAGTACGACGCGCTCCGCCGGTTGGGGTTCGCCGTCCGCTTCTTCAGGATCGTGCCGTAGTCCATCAGGGCGCTATACCACTCCCGCGGGTTCTCGCGGTGAAGGGCCCGCTCGACGAGCGGGAGGATCTCGTCGTCCCTGACCCCCTCGCGGTCCTGGAAGAAGAAGTGGATGAAGACCCGGCGGATGTTCGTCTCGATGTAGACAACCGGCGTGTTGAAGGCATACGCGGCAATGGCCGCCGCGGTCGCCTTCCCGATGCCGGGGAAGGTCGCGAGTGTCTCGACGTCGGCGGGGAGCCGGCCGCCGTACTCCTCGACGACCCGCTGCGCGGTCCTCTGGAGCGCGAGCGCCCGGCGGTTGTAGCCCATGCCCTGCCAGGCGAGGAGGACCTCGCTCTGCGGGGCGGCGGCGAGGCTCGCGAAGTCCGGAAACCTCTCGAGAAACTCACGATACCTTACGGCGACCCGCTCGACCTGCGTCTGCTGGAGCATGATCTCGGAGACGAGGATCCGGTAGGGGTCGGCGGTCTGCCGCCAGGGGAGGTCGCGGCCGTGGGCGCGGAAGTGCGAGAGGATGAGGTCGGAAAAGAGGCCGACGGCCTCCGGGGTGGCCCCGTGCTCGCGGGTCTCTTCGAGGATCCGCCGTTCGAGGTCGTTCTGGTCGGGGTCGAGGCTGCCGATCACACCCATGATTCGGCCGGGCGGGGGATATAGGTTGGGAGCGGGGTTTCCTCACCCCTGATCTCACGCGATGGTGTGAGGTCATAGGCAGTGTCCAGGCCCTCTCTTCGCGGCTTCGCGTTCTCGCTCTTCGCGTGAGGCCATACGGCTACCTGTACCCGTTATCTCACGCGAAGCCGCGAAGAACGCGAAAGGGGCTGCCAGTAACCATCCGGACTTCGCGTCTTCGCGCCTTCGTGTCTTCGCGTGAGGATACTGCTACCTGTACCCGTTATCGCACGCGAAGCCGCGAAGCCGCGAAGAACGCGAAAGGGGCTGCCAGTAACCATCCGGCCTTCGTGTCTTCGCGCCTTCGTGCCTTCGCGTGAGGCCATACTATTCCTGTACCCGTTATCGCACGCGAAGCCGCGAAGAACGCGAAAGGGGCTGCCAGTAACTATCCGGACTTCGTGTCTTCGCGCCTTCGCGCGAGGCTGCGAGACGGGATCTCCCTTCCCTGCACCATCTTCACCCCTCCCGCGCCCGCATCACCGTGAGCCGGACCCCTTCCGCCTCCCCGCCGGGGGAGAACGTCCGCGCCTCCCCGTGGGTCCGGCAGAACTCCTGGAGGTCGAGCATCTGCTCGAGCCCCGCCGCCGCCGTCTCGTCCCCGACAAGGTCGAGCGGGGGCTCGAGCAGCGGCCGGGGGAGGAAGACGACGCATTTCGCCCGGCTCCGGGTCAGCGAGACGTTCAGGCGGTTCCTGCTGTAGATGAACTCCGCCTCCGCGAGGGCGGTCTCGACGTCGCTCACGCCGTAGCTGACGATGACCGCCTCCGCCTCCTGGCCCTGCATCTTGTCGACGGTATCGACGAACGGCCGCGACTCCCAGGCCCGCTCGCGGGCGAGACAGTCCTGAACGGCACCGATCTGGGCGTGGTGCGGGCTGACGATGAAGAGCCCGTGCTGCCAGAAGCGGGCGTCGCCGTCGCCCCCCGCAGGGTAGGGTCGGCCCGTCTCGGGGTCGATGAGCCGCTCGCGGAGCGTGGAGGCGAGCCGGGCGGCGAGCGCCGCCTCGATGCGGTTCTCGACCGTCGTCCGGACGTTCTCGAGGACGCAGAGGACGAGGGGATAGGCGGGGTCGAGGACCCACTCTATGTACTCCTCCGTTTCTCCCTCTGCGAGAGCGATACGCCGGCTCCCGACCAGATCGGTCGCGGGGGCGTATCCGGGCCCGTAGAGGGTCTCGGCCGCGAACCGCGAGAGGGTCCGGTTCATACGCCAGTTCTCCTGGAGCTGGCAGGTGTAGACCGGGCGGGCGGGGTCGTCGCGGTGCCGGAGGTAGGCGAAGATCGAGTCCTCGAGGCCCGGGAGGCCGTCTTCCGGCGCCGGATAGGCGCCCTGGACGACCGGGGGGAGCTGCAGGTCGTCCCCGGCAAGGACGAGCCTCCCCTCCCGGCCGAGCACCGAGAGGGCCATCGCGAGTTCGGCCGGCCGCATCTGCGAGGCCTCGTCGACTATCAGGAGGTCGAGGGCGGGGAGGGACTTCTCGAGTTTGCCGAAGCTGTGGACCGTCCCCCCAAGGAGGAGCGACGGGCACCCGGCGACGGTATCGGCCCGGTCGTGGGGGAGAGCCTCGAGGCTCCGCTCGCCCCTCGCGGTCCGTGTGGCGTTGAGCTTGTAGATCGCAAGATCCGCGTCCAGCCCGAACCCGCCCACGGACTCCTGGATCTTGACGAGCAGGTTCTCGATGGCGGCGTGGGTGAACGCCGTCACCCCGATCCGGACCCGCTCGTTCTGCACCCGCCGGGCCTTGACGAGCGAGAGGAGGGCGTTCGCGAGGAAGTGCGTCTTCCCGGTCCCCGGCGGCCCCCAGACCAGCGTGAGCCGGTTCGTCAGCACCTGCCGGAACGCCCGCTCCTGGCTCTTCGTGAACCCGGAATCACGGGCGAGCCGTTCTGCATCACAGATGACCTCCTCCCGCTCTCTGACGGGTCCGGCGAACCCCTGCGGGTCGCGGAGAAGGCGGATGAACGGGTTTTCCGGCTGGCCGTCGAGGTCGAGGAGCCGTTCGACGGCGCGCTGGACGGTAAAGTCGGTGAACCGGGGGTGCAGCACCGCGAGATCGCCCTCCGCAAAGGCCGGGCAGCCCTGGCCGGTCGTCACCTCAAGCACGAGCCCCCTGACCAGCCCGGCCTTCCGGTCGACGATGCTGTCGCGGACCTTCGCAAAGCAGGCCCCGCTCCTGCCGGGGTTCATGCTCGCCCGGTAGCGGGTGTCGTCAAAGGAGAGCTGCGCCTCCCTCCCCGCGTCGTCGTCTCTGACGAGGAGGTAACTGAAGACCTGCGACTGCTCGAAGAGCGCGAGGTCGAGGGGGGCGAGGACCTTCCAGAAGTTCCCCTCGCTCTTTTTGAGGGGGATGCTGATCCCGTCGCGGAGCCGGGCGTCCCACGGCCTGCTCCGCAGCTCCTGGACCTTCTGCGCACCCATGGCCGACTCGTACTCCGCGATGAAGAGGAGACGGGAGATCTCCGGCGTCGCGGCATCCCACGGCCGCGGGAACCGGAACCTCTCCGCCCAGCGGACGAGATCGCCCTTCACCCGCTCGCGGAGCCCGTCGAGGACGCTCCCCGCCGCAATCAGCCGGCGCGAGACCTCCTGTTCGATCCAGTCCGCGGCCTCCGGCCGGGACCCGCTCCAGGCCATGATGACGGCGTCGCTCCTCATCGCGTTGCTCTGCTCGTTCCAGAAGAGGTCGCCTGCGTTGAGCCGGTAGGCGAAGCGGGAGGACGGGATGGCCGCGAGGACCTCCGGCATCCGGAGGGTGAACGGGACCGGGAGGGCGAGGAGCCGCCGGATCTCGCGGGTCAGGACGACGAGCGGAAACGGGACCGATCCCGACGGGTGGGCGGACCCCGTAGCGATGCCGGGGTCCTGGTAGTAGAACCGGAGCCGGAGGGCGTCTTCTGCCGTCGCGGGGTCCTCTATCGCCTCGACGATCAGCCGCGTGAAGAGGTCCTCCTCGTAGGTGTCGTAGACGTAGGTCTGGACGGACTTCTGGTCGGTCCACTCCCGGCCCTTGTTGTACTCGTCGACGGCGCTGAGTTCCGCGGCGAGCGCACGGACGAACTCCCGCCGGATCCGGTCGCAGTCGTCCTCGCCCGCCGCAACGAAGACGGCCTCGCGGGAAGGGGTCTTAAAGACCGCTTCGCCCTTGAACCGCCGGAAGCCGAGAGCGTAGACCCGGCCGGAGACGGGGTCCTTCTGGAGCGTGAGGACGATCCCGACGTCCTCGAAGATCGGGAGGGCGAGCGACGTCGCGGCGAGGGGGACGACCTCGCCTCCCCGGAGTGCCCGGACCGTCGCCCGCAGGCGGTCGCCCCGGTCTGCAAGCGACCCGCAGCCGTCGAGGCGGCGGTCGCTCGCGGGGTCCGAGAGGAACCGTTCAAGGTCGCCGAGCGTCTCGATGGGAGCACCGCCCTCCCACGCGGCCTCGCGGAGGTATCGCCGCCCGACCGAGGAGAGGCCGGGGATCTGCGAGACCGAACCGGTCGCCTCCGCCTCGCGCCGGCAGTGGGGGTAGAACTCGCAGGCCTCGCACCGCGACGTGATGTGCCAGGGGACGTCTGCCGCCGGGCCGGCGAGAATGTCCGGGAGACGGTGACGGAAGAAGTCCTCGATCACCCGGATGTTCAGGTGCAGCCGGAACGTCTCCGGCTCGTCCTCGCCGTAGAGCCAGATCCCCGCCCGGTCGAGGTCGACCGGGAGATCGATCCCGACGAGATCGAGCGCGTGGTCGAGGATGAGGGCATAGAGCGTCGCCTGGACCCGGTGGCTGACGCTGAGGTCCTCGCTCGCCTTGATATCGATGACCGAGAGGACCGGCTTTCCGTCCTTCCCCCCGTCGAGCCGGACGAGGTCGGGGCGGCAGGGGGAGAAGCGGTGCAGGTCCGGGTCGAGGCCGTAGTTGCGGAGGAAGTGGACCGAGACCGGGATGGTCGGCTGGTAGACCGCCTCGCCCGGTGAGAGGCGGGCGAGGACCTCGAAACTCTCCTCGATCGAGAACGACCGGCCGGTGAGGGGTCCCGTCCCGTCCGGGATGCGCACCTGCCCCGCAAGCCTCGTCCGGACGACCTCTTCCTCCCACCGGACCCCTGCCTCGAGGAGGGCCTTCGTCACCGGGCTCCTGTCCGGCGGGACCGCCGGGATCCCGGCCGCCTCGCGCTCCTGCTCGGGGGTCGCGTGGTATCGGAGGTAGCGTTCGCAGTCGTGGTAGAAGTAGCGGCCGATGAGTGACGGGCTGAGGTTGAAGCGGGGCATGGAGGGATACCATCGGGTCCGGGAGGTTCCCCCGGGTTTGTCACTCATGGTGTGCGGGATCGCAAGAAAATCCTTGCCTTTCGGCATCCGGCAGAAAAGAGTGGCGGGTGCCGTCCCTCATCCGGTGCCGTTCTCTTCGGGCTCCGGCGGCAGCGTCACGTCCGGCGGGATCATGACCGCATCGATGACGTGGATGACCCCGTTTGCGGCCGGGATATCGGTCCTGACCACTGCCGCACCGCCTACCGTCACTTCGTCGCCATCGGCCTCGACAGGGGCCCGGTTGCCCTGGACGGTCGCGATCGTCCGGTTGGCGGCGATCTCGGAGGCCGTGTGCCTGCCCGGCACCATATGGTAGAGGGCGATCTCGGCGAGGGCACCCTTCGGGTCGTTGAAGAGCCCCTCCATCACGGCATCCGGAAACTGCTCAAAGGCCTCATCGGTGGGGGCAAAGACCGTGTACGGGCCCGGCCCTTCGATCGTCCCCACAAGCCCGGCCGCCTCGAATGCCTGGAGGAACGTCGTGAAGTTGCCTTCACGGTCGAGCACCCCGGCGATCGGGAGGCTCTCGACGGTCAGGGTCTCGTTCGTCTGGTTTGCGGTCGGATCCACCACCGGGCTCGTGCAGCCGCAGGCGAGGACCGTCGCCGCGACGGCCAGAGCGAGTATGAGTGCGTGCGTTGCCTGCATGGTCTTAAGGAGACCTATACCGCCCTGCGCCTAGATAAAGTACCGGTTCTTCTCACCTCCAGAGGTTCAGGGTCGAGACCGCGTGGCGGGTCGGGTCGTAGACCCTGACGACGTGGTTGCCGGTATCGGCGATGTACCAGAGCCCTCCCATCCGGACGAGACCGTGCGGCTCGTTCAGCCTTGCGTCCCCCGACAGCCCGTCACGGTAGCCGCGGTTGCCGTTCCCGACGCGGGTGAGGACCCAGCCCGTCGCGGGGTCGAACTCTTTGATCTTGTGGTTCCCGGTATCGGCGAGATAGATGAGGCCCTGGTGGTAGGCCAGCCCCGCCGCGTGGTGGATGCGGGCCATCCCGGCGATGGTGTCGAGGTCGCCGAAGTCGTCGGGCGAGTGCCCGATGAAGGTCTCGACCATCCCCCGCTTGATCCGCCGGATGGCCGACGCCCCGCGGTCGGCCACGAAGAGCGCCTCGCCGTCGGTGACGAGCCCCGACGGTCCGGCGAAGGCCGCCGCTTCGAGCGGACCGTCGGCGAGGGCTTCCCGGCCCGAACCGGCGTAGGGCTCCACCTCGTGAGTGGCAAGGTCCATCCGCCAGATCTGGTGTGACCCCGCCATCGCGATGTAGAGGTGGCCGCCCATCAGGGCGAGGTCCCGCGGCGCGCTCAGCGCCACACCTGTCCCCGGACCGGCAATGCCTGCCGCGGGCGCCTCAAGCCCCGTCCCGGCAACCGTCACGACCCTCCGGTCGGGCCACGAGATCTGCCGGATGGTATGGTTCCCGGTGTCCGCGACGTAGAGGATGCCTGCTTCTTCGTCGAAGGCGAGCCCCTCCGGCCGGTAGAACGCGGCTTTTGTAAACGGTCCGTCGGCATTCCCGGCAGTCCCGGAACCGATCGTCTCGAGGATCCGGCCGCCGGCATCGGCGACGACGATCCGGTGGTGGCCGGTATCGCTGACAAAGAGGCGCATCCCGGCGGTGTCGGCGGCGATCTTTCCCGGGCGGTAGAGGCTTCCTGCCTCCGTCGCGGCCGCGGGCTGCAGGGGTTGCCGCGAGAGCTCGCCGCGCCGCTCGAACTCCGCTTCAATCCGGGCGATCTTCGGGTTGAGTCTCCCGTAGAGGCCTTCCCCGGTGGTCCTTCCGACGACGTTCCCCGCCGGGTCGATCAGGACGAACGTCGGCCAGTCCCGCACCCCGAAGGCCTGCCAGACCCGGCGGTCGCGGTCGACGGCGACGGGGTGGTCGACTCCCGCCCGGCGGACCGCCTCGCGGACGTTTTCGGTGACCGGTTCCGCCTCAAGGCCGGGGGAGTGGATCTCGATGACCACGAGTTCCGGGTGCTCCTCCTTGAGGCGCCGGATCTCCGGCACGAGCCGCATACAGCTTGAACAGGCGAACGTCCCGAACGAGAGCAGCACCACCCTGCCTGCCAGGTCGCGGACGGCGAGGGGGCGATCGGTGTTGAGCCACTCGAGATCCGCGGGGAGATCCGGGGCTGCCGTCAGTTGCATGCGGCCCCCTCTGGAACTTCAGAGTTATCAACCTTGGCCCGTCATGCCGGCGGCGCTGCATACGCCGCCCGGGGCGCTGCGAGCATCTCCTCGCAGAAGGCGATCGCCTCCGCCACCCGGCTCTTCTGGTAGACCACGGGTTTGATGCAGGCCCTCCCCGGAAGACCGCGGACGGCCGAGAAGACCTCCTGCCAGGGGATCGTGTCGTCCGCCGCCGGAGGCATCAGGTTGTTGTGGATGTGGAAGGCCCGCAGGGCGTCGGCCGGGATCTCCCCGATCGCGCCGGGGAACTCCTCCTTCGCGGCGGCGCGGAGGTGCCAGGGGTCGAGGGCTATCCCGGCAAGCCCGGCGATCTCCGGGTGGAGGTCCTTGAGCGTCGTCCAGAACGCCCGTATCCTCCCCGCCGTCGCGACGCTCTGGTCGCTGTGGTTCTCGAGCAGCACCAGGGGCTCCACCCCGAAAGCGTTCCATTGGGCGGCGATCAGGGTGTGCATCGCCTCGACAATGTCGGCATGGGTGTTCTTCCGGTCGCCGGGGTGGATCTCGATGATCTCCGGGGGGACGCCGAGGTAGTCCTCGATCTCAAGGAGCATGTCCCCGAAGGCCGCGAGCCATTCCGGGTCGCGCCACCGCAGTTCCGCCCTGACCTGCCTGCCGTGCTGGTCCCTGCGGGGGACCGCCGGTTCGGTGTGCAGGACGTAGGCGAGGGTGCCGGGGAGGTCCGTGTCCTGCTCGTAGAGGTGCTCGACGGACGACCGGCTGAGCATGGAGCCGATCTCCTGCCCGGTCCGCTCCACCTCCGTCCGGTTCTTGATGAAGTCGGCCGGGACCTCGACGTACGTGCAGCCGAGGGGTTCGGCGAGGCCCCAGCGTTCGAGGAGCCCGCTCCGCCGGGCAATCTCGGTGACGTTCGGGTAGATGTAGTCCGCACCTGGCATGGCGATCATCAGGTTACGCCATGACGGGGGTGGCACAAAAAGATTGGGGCGGGAACCGTATCGGTGTGCTCGGGTGCCTGACTGTGGCGGCGCCGGGAGGACCGGGTCACCTGCGGTGATCGAGGACCTGCGGGCAGGCGAAGAGGATCGCTACGGGTGTATGAATGTAAGTGCAGTATGCGCACCCGGGGTCGTAGCAACTGCACGAGGCGCACCCCCACCGCTCGGCCTTCGTCCTGTCCTGCTGCATCGCCGCCACCGGGTCTCCGGACCGTTCCGGCGCTATCGGGGGGCAGGCGGGGCCGTCCTTCTCCAGCAGGCCGGTGTTCCTCTGTATGCTCATGGCGATGCGTAAGGATCTGCCCTGGCTGGTAGACATTAATTGCGTCCATGAATATTCATCGATCCGATGAATCCCGAAGGCCGGGATGCTCCGGGGCGGGGGCCGCTCCTTGCACTGAACGGGCTGGAAACCTGGTTTGCAGCCCGTAAAAAGGTTATTTGTCCGGCGGTATCGAGAGCGGGCTTGCGATGGCCCTGTAGTGTCGGAAGACCCGTTCCCCCCAGGCGACCGCAGCCGGGTCGCTGCTGACGAGGTCCGATGCGGTGTCGTAGGTGCCCGTATCGCGCCGGTACAGGCCGAGCGAGAGGCAACTCTCGGTCACTGCCATCCCCAGGCGAAACGGCGCGGGGGAGACGTAGATGACCGCGCGGCTGTACTCTTTCAGGGACTCAAGAGTGGCTCGGTACGGTTCTTTCGCCAGTTTCCCGGCAATTTCAGGGGAGACGACGAGTTCGACCGGTTTGTTCTCGATAATGACCTGCTCGATCAGGTTGGCCTGGACGGGGCTCATGATCGAGGATACGCCGTGGACCCACGATGCCTTCCTGATGATCTCTGCAAACATCGCGTGTACGGCGTAGATGTCTTCTTCGACATCCCGGATCACCATCGCGTTATAGAGGTGTCGCAGTTCGCCGAGGGATTCGGGGGGTATGCTATCGAGTTCGTGTTCGACCCAGAACTCCCGGTGGCGGCCGAGCACCCCCATGAGCGTCACCAGCCGCTCGATCTCCGGTTCGACGAGCCTCCCTATCGGGGTGAGCACGTAATCGCCCCGCACCTGCTCGACGTATTGCAGGGCCTCCAGTTGCCGGATCTTCGGGATGAGCGCCTGGGACGAACTTCCCGTGGCGTCACGGAGGGCCGGGAGCGATCGGCTCCCGCTCCCGAGAGCGATCAGCACCTGCGTCAGGAGCCTCGACCGGAAGATCGCCTGGATCTCGTCATGGTACGCGTCGTAGATCTCAAGAGGGGGAACTCCTGTCATCGGCCTTACAATTAAGGAATCCCGGCCGGCGCATATCATCCTTTCCATTCTCTCCCTCCAATTCCCGCTCCCCTTCCATACCCCAGTGCACTTATAGCCGAAAGCCCGATACCTCTTGAGACAGCATGTCGTCCGTACCCAGATACCTGCTCTGCATCGCACTCTGTGCCTGCATCATAACCTGCTTGATCACCGCCGGCTGCTCGGCCACCACGGAGCAGCCGGAGATCGTCTCCGGACTATCCGGAGACCTCGTCGTCCACTTCATCGACGTCGGGCAGGGCGACTCGACCCTTCTCGAGTTCCGCGGGAAGACGATGCTCATCGATGCCGGCGAGCGCGGCATGGGGGAGCGCGTCGTCGCGTATCTCGAGGATAGGAATATCGAACGGCTTGACGTGGTGGTCGCGACCCATCCGCACTCCGACCATATCGGCGGCCTTGCCACCGTCGTCTCCGCCTTCCCCGTCGGCCGGTTCGTCGACGCCGGGCAGGCACACCCGACGGCGACCTACGAGAGACTCCTCGCCCTGGTCGAGGAGCAGGGAATACCGTATACTGTCGCGGAGCGCGGGCAGACGATCGCCCTCGATCCCAGCCTTGAGATCCTGATCCTGAACCCGGCCGCGGAGCCGCTCGGCGACATCAACGAAGACTCGGTCGTCCTGAAGGCGACCTACGGGAATATCTCCTACCTCTTCATGGCCGACGCCGGGGTGCCTGCCGAGGAGAGCATGATGGAGGCCGGCCTCGACCTCGACGCCGACGTCCTGAAGGTCGGCCACCACGCGAGCCGGCACGCATCCTCGGCGCCGTTCCTCGCCGCGGTCAGCCCCGCGATCAGCATCATCACGGTCGGGGAGGGGAACGACTACGGCCACCCGCACGAGGAGGCGGTCGAACGGATCGAGGCGACGGGCTCGAGGATCTACCGGACCGACCTTGATAGGACCGTCATCGTCGCCACCGACGGCCAGACGCTCTCCGTCACGGCCGGCGGGGCCCCGGCCGCCACCCTGACGCCCGCGGCGGCGACGCCGACTGCGACCGCGACGCCGACTGCGACCCCTGTCACCGGCGTCTCCATCACGGCCCTCGACCTCCGTGACGAATGGGTCACCGTCACGAACGCCGACCCCGCCCCGGTCAACCTCACGGACTGGACGATCAGCGACGAAGGGGAGCGGAACACCTACACCTTCCCGGTCTATGTCCTCGAGCCGGGGGCAAACGTCACCGTCCACACCGGGCCTGGCAACGAGACCGCGACCGACCTCTACTGGGGCCGGGAAACGCCTGTCTGGAACAACGACGGCGATACTGCCACGCTCGCCGACGCGAACGGCACCGTCGTCAGCACCCTGGAGGGGTGAGCCGTGGGTGACGAGTCGGTGTTCAGGGTGAGCCTCGACCGCATCGAGGAAGACCTCGCCGTCCTCCTCGTCCGCGAGGACGAGTCGATCCGCTTCACCCTCCCCCGCTCCCTCCTCCCGGAGGACGCCCGCGAGGGGGATATCCTCACGGTAGCGGTCCGCCGCGAGGTCGCGGCGACGGAGGAGGCGAGGCAGCGGGTGGCGGAGCGGATCGCGCGGCTGCGGGCGAAGGGCAGGGACTGACTCCCCTCGCACCTGAGGGTGCTCAAACTCCTGCCCTGCAGGCAGTCGCACTTCACACCTGAGGGTGCTCAAACTCCCTCCCCTTCGGGGAGGTCGTCCTTCGCATCTGGCGGTGCTCAAGCTCGCTTCGCTCGCTCTTCGCGGCTTCGCGCCTTCGCGTGAGGTAACGGCATATGCATACTGACTCAGTCTCGCGCGAAGCCGCGAAGAACGCGAAGAGGACGGCTAAGGTTCACACCGCCTTCATGTCTTCGCGTGAGGCAGCGATCCTTCATCGTTGACGCGGGCTCCCGCGAAGTAACCCCGCCACCGCCCGCTCTTTTTATACCCTATCCCTGCCTACGGAAGCATCGATGAAGAACCGGTGCGACGTGCTCGTCGTCGGGGCCGGCCCTGCCGGGAGCACCACCGCCCGCTACGCGGCGGAGGCGGGGCTCGATGTCCTCCTGATCGATAAGCGGAAGGAGATCGGCCTGCCCGTCTGCTGCGGGGAGTTCAACGCGACTACGGAGGTCCTCGCGGAGGCGCTCCCCCATGCGCCGGGGTTCGACGACCTCTTTCCACTTGATCCCGCGCTCATCCGGCGGGAGATCCGGGGCGCCGTCGCCGTCTCCCCGAAAGGCCGGGAGTACGAGTTCGATCTTCCTGGCTATACCCTCGACCGCGACGCGCTCGACCGGCACCTCGCGGAAGAGGCCGTCCGTGCGGGCGCCGCCCTCTCGCTCGAGACGACCTTCCTCTCCTGCGACGGCCATCGGGTCCGGACCCGCCGGGGCGACGTCGAGGTCCGTGTCGTCGTCGCCGCGGACGGCCCGCTCTCCCCCGTCTGCCGGTCGGCCGGGATGGAACGCAACGCCCTCCTCGCCCCCGCCGTCACCTGCAGGGTCGACGGAGAGTTCGGCGACAGGATAAGGCTTTATTTCGGGAACAGGATCGCCCCCGGCGGGTACGCCTGGGTCTTCCCGAAAGAGGGGTGCGCCAACGTCGGACTCGGCGTCCAGGACCGGAAGACACCGGTCCCGGTTCTGCTGGACGCGTTCCTGGCGCGGATGGGGTATAGCGGCCGGGACGTCATGGCCGGGTTCGTGCCCGTATCGGGGCCGATCCCGGAGACGGTTCGCGGGAACGTCATCGCGGTCGGGGACGCCGCCGGCCACGTCGTCGCCTCCAACGGCGGGGGGATCGCGCCCGCGATGATCTGCGGGAGGATCGCGGGGCTTGCCGTGGCCCGCCACCTCCTCCACGGCGAGCCCCTCGCCGCCTACGAGCGGGAGTGGCGCTCGGCGCTCGGCCGGGAACTCGAGACCGCCGCGAAGACGAAGAGGATGGCCGACCGGTTCCTCGGCTCCGACTTCCTGCTCGAGCGGACGATTGCGGCGATCGGGGGCCGGGGCATCCGGAACCTCATCGTCTTCGGCGGCCTTGCGGGGCGCTGACGGATCGGGGAAAGGCTCATCTCCTGCGGGAGCAAGGAAGGCCGGGATGCACCGTTCGCTCGAGTGGAACCTGCCGGGGATCGAAGGAAGGCTTGCCGCGCTCAGAGACGACCTCGCGCGGGAGCAGGGCAGAGGCGCGAAGCTCCGGCGCTGGACCCGGAATATCGATACCGTCCTCGCGAAGGCGGCCGGGGCGTCGGCAGAGGTCCGGCCGGCAATCGAGGCGGACCTCGGCTACTCCCTCGGCGGCCGCGAGCAGTTCATCGTCGCGATGTTCCAGTCGAGCACGCGGAACCTCTTTGACGAGATCGCGGAGCACGCCCGGAGCGGCGGCTGGTGCAGCCTGGCCGATGCGGAACTGCGGGAACTTGCGGGACTCCACGAGGCGGCCGGGGCGCTCGCCTGGATCGGCGATGCCGCCCTGAAAGTCGGGATTTTGCCGGCGATCTGGGACCCCGACGTTGCCAGGGCCGGATCCCTGACCGAGAACCGGAAGGCCTACGACCGGAACTCGAACCTCGCCCGGCTCTGCGACCGCTGGAACCTCTACGAGCACCGGATCCACTTCGACCCGGACGCATCGAGGAGCAAGCGGAAGATCGACCACGTCAAGGGGACGCTGGTCGAATCGGTCTTCGGGATCCTCTTCCTCAGGGAGGGGCTCAGGGGGGTTGCGTCGGCGGCGCACCTCCTCGAACCGCCCGCCGTGCGGAACCATTAAGGTGCCCCGTCGCCTCCGGCCCCCCGGAGGCGATTGAACTGGTCCATGTTGTCAAGTCCGACGGCAGAAGAGAGCCGTTCGTTCGGGAAAAAGTGACCGTGAGCGCGTTGAAGGCGGGCGCCCCGCCGGAAGAGGCCCGGGCGATCAGCGAGGCCGTAGAACGGGTCGCCTACGACGGCATCCCTGCCGCCGAGATCCGGCGGCGGGTGCTCGAGCAGCTCCATGACCGAAACCCCGAGTGGGAGGAGAACTGGCTCGTCTACGACCGGGCCGTGAAGAGGCGGGGAGCCGCGGCGGTCGCTATGCCGCCCGCCCGCTGATCCCCGCGGTCTTCTCCCGTCGGGCAGGGTCGGGGCAGGGGAGCGGCGTTCCCCCTTCCGATCCTTTAAGGATTGCCCTTTTCACCCTCTCACAGCGGAAGCAATATCTACTGATCCGCGCCCATATTTGTCCTGGATACTCCTATGCCGCCCGGAGGGGCGAGATCGGGGACGGCTGCCGAGAGGCCGCTTTCCGTTCGGTCGCGTATACCGGGTACATGCGGCAATCAGCATCCACAGAACGGCACGATGTCCCATAAAGCCACTGAAACCTCCCTGATTTCGACGGGGGGCGGCGGCGTGGGCGCGCCAGCAGGCGATATGTATGCCAATCAGCGAGTCTGAAGACAACACACCTATACCCAGTAACCAGACAGATACAGAAGGAACAAAGATACTCCTCGCCGATCCGAAGACCGCGATCCTCCGGCTCTCATTGCCGATGATGGTCGCGATGACCCTGATGACCCTCTACAGCGTCGTCGACGCGTTCTGGGTTGCGGGTCTCGGTGCAGATGCTCTTGCCGCCGTCGGGTTCTCATTCCCGCTCTTCATCATCACCATCGGCTTAGCGAGCGGTCTCGGCACCGGGGGAGAAGCGGCGCTCGCCCGGATGATCGGCGCCCGCAACCGGGCCGGTGCAAGCAGCGTTGCGATGCACACCATCCTCCTGATGACCGTCCTCGCCGTCGTCGTCACCATCCCGCTCTCCCTCTTTGCCGAAGAGATCTTCGTCCTGATGGGAGCGGGCAACGCCGTCGGCCTCGCCACGGAGTACGCACGGATCCTCTTTATGGGGACGTTCGCCCTCCTCTTCGGCGAGGTGGCCTACGCCCTCCTGCACGGGGAAGGCGACGCGAAGCGGACGATGTACGCGATGGCGGCAGGAGCGGTGGCGAACATCGTCCTCGACCCCATCCTGATCTACACGTTCGACATGGGGATCGCGGGAGCGGCCTTTGCAACCATCATCGCGGAGATCATCTCTGCGGTCCCGATGGCCTACTGGCTCTTCGTCAAGAGGGATACCTATGTCTCTCTCCATCTCCGCGAGTTTATTCCGGATCCGGCCATCACGCGGGAGATCCTGCAGGTCGGGATTCCGGCCGCCGCCGAGCAGTTCTCCCTCGCCGCGATGACCCTGGTCCTGAACGGGATCATCGTCCTGATCTCAAGCACCGACGGCGTCGCCGTCTACTCGACCGGGTGGCGGATCGTGAGCATCGGACTGACGCCGATCCTCGCCATCGCCACGGCGGTGGTCGCGGTCACCGGCGCCTCCCACGGGGCGCGGGCATACGCCCGGATGGAGTCGACCCTCCGCTTCGCCATCAGGCTCGGGACCGGTATCGGTATCGGGATCGCGGTGACGACGTTCGTCTTCGCCCCCCAGATCGCCGCGCTCTTCGCGGCACCGGGTGACTCCGCCGGGATCGCCCCGGAGCTGACGGCGTTCCTCCGGGTCACGAGCCTCGTCTACCCGATGGTCGGGTTCGGCCTCTTCTCGGCCTCGTTCTTCCAGGGAACCGGGCTCGGAGCACGGTCGCTCACGATCACGGTCCTGCAGAACGTCGTCCTCTCGACCCTGCTCGCCTGGGTCTTCGCGATAGAACTCGGCTACGGCCTATCGGGCGTCTGGTGGGGCGTTGCCGCAGGGAACGCGATCGGCGCGATCCTCGGCTACGTCTGGGCACGCCGGTACACCGCGGGACTCAGGCTCCGCCAGACCGTGGCGGCGGCACCGGCGGCAGCAGCAGCGTAAAAAAAGAGGGGCCTATGCCCCTTTCACTCCATCTCTTCGTCGTCGGTTCCCTGGTGGACCACTTCGCGCAGCAGGAAACGGAACGACGCGCCTTCCTCCGGGAAGCCCGGCACGCGGTCCTCGACCCAGATCCGGCCGCCGTAGCGGGAAACGAGCATCCCGACGATATAGAGGCCGAGCCCTTCCCCGCACCCCCGGCTCCGGTCGAAGATCGCCTCTTTCATCCCATCCGGGATGCCGGGGCCGGTATCCTCCACGCTCACCACCACGGTATGCTCCTCTTCGGGGTAGTCCTCCACCCTGACCGCGACCCGGACGTCCGGCCCGCCGTGCGTGACGGCGTTGCCGATCAGGTTCGCGAAGACCTCGACCAGCAGGTCGTCCGCCCGGACCTCGGCTGCGGTGCCCTCGAACGAGACGGCAGCCTCCGGGATCCGCTCAAGCTCCGCACGGATCACGCCGCTGAGATGGACCGGTGCGAGCTCGGGGGAGGTCTGGTGGATCCGGCGGATCGTCGAGACGTTCTGGAGGATGCCGGCGCTCTTCCTGACGCATCCCCTGAGTTTCTTCGCGTACTCCGCGCCCTCTCCCTCCAGCGTATCGAGCAGGAGGTCGCAGTAGAGGCTCGCGACGTTCTCGGCGTTCTTGATGTCGTGGGTCATGATGTCGAGGTAGAGGTTCGTCTCGCGGTGGGCCGCCTCCAGCCGTTTGTGGAGCATGCTCCGGAGGACGCCTGAGCCGATCTCCCGCCCGATCGCTTCGAGAAGGTGCCGCTCGTCGTCCCCGATCTCGTCCCTCCCGCGGCTCCCGAGGAAGAGTGCCCCGACCACGACCGACTCCGCGAGGATCGGGATGCAGGCGAGGGACGCGACTCCGAGCGACGAGAGGATCTCCTCCCCGGCCGTGCCCGGTTCGCTCTGCAGGTCGAGATACCGCGGCTGTCCGGCGACGAGGACGAAGTTCCAGGGCCAGTGGTGGACTTTGATCGTCCGATTGCGCGCGAGGAACTCCTCCGGAACCTCGTGGTTGTAGCGCGTCTGCGCCGCCGTCCGTTCCGGGTTGAGGAGGTAAGTCAGCCCCACGTCGAAGTCGAGCAGGTCAAGGGTCTTTGCGAGCGACGCCTCGAGCAGTTCGTCGAGCGAGAGGGAGGATGCGGATACCCCCATGATCTGGTTGAGGACCAGGAGCTGCCGGTTCGAAGAGACCAGCCGTTCGCCCGCGGACCGCTGTTCGGTGACGTCGTGGACGGTCCCCTGGATCAGGACGGGTGTGCCGTCGTCGCTGCAGACGTTCTGGACGAACTCCCTGACCCACCGGAGGGTGCCGTCCCTGTGCAGGATCCGGTATACCCGCTCGGTGGAGAACCCCGCCACCGTCTGTAGCCTATCAGCGCTCTCCTGGAGGCGGGAACGGTCGTCGGGATGCACGATCGCATCCCAGCAGACGGTCCCGGCGAGGAACTCGTCCCCGGTGTAGCCGGTGATCGTCTCCACCGCACCGTGAAGGAAGAGAGGTTCGGAGCCGACGGTCTTGCGGTATGCGATGCCCTGGAAGTCGCGGACGAACGAGCGGTATCGCTCCTCCTCGTTCTGCCTCCCGAGGGCCCGGCCGAGCATATCCGCCGTCGCCTCAATGAGGTACTCCTCGTCGCCGGAGAACGCGGTATCGCCCGCAAGATAGACCACCTCCAGGCTCCCGGCCCGCTTTCTCTCCACCCGTATCCTGGCGGCGAGCCTGCAGGGCGTTTCCCGGTAGCGGTGGGCGTACACTGCGTCGCCGTGGGTGATCCGGACGCCTATCCGCTGGGGACGGCGAAACCCGGACGGGAGGATCCGGGCGATCTCGCGGAAGAGGTCGTCTCCGGGGAGAGCGCCGGCATCGATCAACCTCGATATTCTGTGCAGCGTGCGCAGGCCTCGGACCCGTTCCGTCTCCGCCTGCGCGGCGCCGCCCGCATGCCTGCCGGTGCCGGCCCGCAGGCGGAGCACCCACATTCCCGTAAATGGTTCGTGGTGCATCTTCCGGCTCGAGTAGACGACCTGCCGCTCCTCCCCCCGGCTTTCGGGGACGGAGAGATCGAGGCCGGGGACCTCCTCGCCGGCGCTCATCGCAGCGAGGAGTCTCCGTGCGTCCTCGTCTTCGCGGACACGCGGTATGAGGTGCTCCTCAAGAACCCGGCGGGCATCGCGCCCCAGGATCTCCTCCTCGCGGGCGGAGAGGATCTCCATGGTATGGGCGTTCGTCCAGGCCACCTTTCTGTCGCGGTCGAGCACGAGGATCCCCACCCCGGGCTCGTCGAGGATCTGGAATGTCTGTTTTGGTTGGGTAAATAGAGAATCTGCTGTGCTCATGTGAAGGTTTCGCCCCCTTGTGGCCGATATTCTGTAAAAATTATATGAGTACAGTCATATTTCTGGTGATAAGAGATTTGCGGTCGCCGGCCGCTTGAGGTCGGATATTTTCCCGTTTCCCTGGTCGCCGTTGTTCTCCCCGGTGCGACCGGATTCCACGGGGGCGGCCTCCTCCCCGGCCGCCCCCGGGCTCCCGGCCCGGAGAACCCCCTAGAGGACCCCGATCCGCGCAAGCGCCGGAGAGAGCGATGTCAGGTGACCCTGGATATAGACCGTCGAGTGGGGATCGGCGCCCATAGCGAGCGCGAGGAGTTCGGTGATGTGAAGCACCGGGATGCCCATGTGGTCGTATACGAGTTCGCACCCCGGGCAGTCGACGACCATCACGTCGAGACGGTTGTCCACGAAATCCCGGCAAACAAGCCGGTTCAGCCGGGGAACCTCGTCGGCATCGCCGTTCAGGTGCCGGTCAAAGAGGTTCTTGACACCGCCGCAGCAGTAGTGCTCCATCCTGCTCCTGACGACCTGCGCCCCGGTGATCGTCGTGAGGTCGTGCAATTTCCGCGGGACGGCAAGGCTGCCGTTCATCTTCCGGTAGTGGCAACTGACGTGAACCCCGACCCGGAGCCCCGAGAGCCGCGTCTCGACGAGCCTCTGGAGCTCGCCGAGGTAGAGCGGGTAGAGGTCGAGGATGTTCGCCACGGAGAACCCCCCCGGTTCGCTCACCTCCCGCCCGATCCTGCCCAGTGCCTCGTTCACCACCGCCCGGTTGGCGCTCCCGGCGAGGAGTTCCAGCGCAGCGACATACGAGTCGCTGCAGGTCGGGCAGATCCCGGTGACGGCGATATCGTCCTCTCCGCACGCGTCGCGGATGACGCTGAGGTTCCGGGCGGTGAGGAGGAGCCGGTCGGCAAACCCGGCGCCGCCCATGTAATGCGGAGCGCCTCCGCAGCAGGTCTGCGAACTCGAGGTCACGCACCGGACGCCGAGCGCAGAAAGGATCCTGCGTTGCGAGAGATCGGCGCCGGGGTAGTTGAAGGCGCAGCAGGACCGGAGGTGGAAGACCTGGTCCGGGGGAGTGAGCGGGCGTTTCGGCGCCGCGTGTCCGTTCAGGGAGAAGGCCGACGCGTCGACCGGACGGAGGAGGAGGCTCCCGACCTCGGCGACGGCCCGCTCGTCGACCCGGTAGGGGTGCCGGACGGCCTTCGCGACGAAGTTCCCGAGTCTCCTCCTGCTCGCGTAGACAGGAAGAAAGGCGTAAGGCGGGAGCCCTCCCCGGTCAAGGAGCATCCGGCGGAAGACCGGCTGGACATGCTCCGTCTCGTAGACGGCGTTGATGATCCCGCCGATGCTGACGGACCGCGGGCAGATCGTCTCGCAGGAGTAGCACTGGACGCAGTCGGCAAGGTTGATCTCCGGGCGCCGTCCTGCCTGGAGGGCTGCGGTCACCCCCCGTGCGAGGTAGCCGGAGTCCCCGTTCGCTCCGGGATCGTTTATCCGCGCAGGGCAGTAGGGCGTGCAGGAGCCGCAGGCGTTGCAGAGCAGGAAGTTCCGGAGCCGGGGGTCCCTCTCGTCGAGCAGGCGGCGGATGGCCCCCTCCGTGATGGCGTCCAGGACGATCTTCCTGTCCGGCCACGGGAGAGCTCTACCGAGCATGCTCAAACCGGAAGACCGTTGTCCCGGCCTCTGCTCCGTGCATCCTAAAACAGGTCGTCCGTCCTTCTCCCGGAGAACGTCCAGGGCCGGCGACCGGCCTGCACCGCTTCCAGTATCGATTCATCGCTCCCCCCGTGTTCATAACGTCGTCGGTTACAATCCTGCGAGGACTACTTAATTGTTTGGATCAGGATCCGCCGGGACTCGCCGATGAGGGAGCCGCCGGAGCAACAGTCGCCGGCACGGTCCTGCGGGGCCGTCTGAGGGGCGGCGAGCGCCGGTTCGGGCTGGAAAAAGAGGGTTAGAGGTTCTCAAGCCGCTTGTTCACGGTCTCCCAGTTCACGATCTCCCAGAACCCGTCGATGAACCCCGCCCGGTTGTTCCGGTAATCGACGTAGTAGGCGTGCTCCCAGACGTCGAGCACCATCAGGATCTTAAACGTCGGGTAGACGTGGTTGTTGTGCTTCTCGATCTGCATGATCATGGGGCGGTCGGTCAGGGTGCAGTATGCCAGCGCCGCCCAGCCGGACCCTTCGGCGCTCGCGGCCGCTTTCGTGAACTCGGCCTTGAACCGGTCAAAGGAGCCCCACTCTCTCTCGATCAGGTCGGCAAGGGCGCCGCCCGGCTTCCCGCCGCCGCCTTTCCCGGCCGGGGCCAGGTTCGGCCAGAAGAGGGTGTGCAGGATGTGGCCGCCGATGTTGAACGAGAGTTCCTTTAAGAGCGCTTTCATGTCCACCTCGCTGCCTTCCTGGCGCGCTTTCTCGAGTTTCTCGAGATTCGCGTTCGCGCCGGTGACGTAGGCCTGGTGGTGCTTGTCGTGGTGGAGGGAGAGTTGCTCCCTTGAGATCTGCGGCTCAAGGGCGTCGGGTGCGTAGGGGAGGGGCGGCAGTTGATACTTCTTTTGTGTGGTTGTCATCTTCTGTTCAGCCATGGGTATCAACTGTCCCTATGGAGAGCGAGGTATTTATGATGTTGGTGGGCCCGGGCCGGAGCGGCACCCAACACCTTTAAATATCCCGGAGCGATGGGTGGTATCCTGACCGTCCTGCACGTTCCGGTGCGCGAGCACGAGGCCCTCAGGCCGGCGGTGGCCACTTCATGAAGACGGCAGCACGCATATCGCTCTTTACCGTCACGCTCGTGATACTGGTGGCGCTCGTGCTTCTCCACGACCTCCACCTCATACTCGCCGGAGCAGGCTGGGACCTCTCTGCGAGAGCGGTCACCCTCGTCCTCGTCGGCGTCACGGCGTTCGGGGCTGTCCAGTTCCTCAGTTACGCCGATCACCTCCTGCGATCGCTTTACGCCTACCCCGTGAGCCATCCTGCGCCGCCCGTGAGCGACGGTCCTCTCCCTCCTGCCGCGGTCTTCATCCCCGCCTACAACGAGGACCCTTCCGTGGTCGAGTCCTGCGTCAGCGCGTGTGCGGCGATCGCCTATCCCGGCGTCAGCATTTACCTCCTCGACGACTCTACGGACCCGGAGAAGAGGGCGGCGCTAAAAGAGGTCGCACGGAAGTTCGGCATCCGGTACATCCACCGGGACCACAGGAAAGGGTTCAAGGCCGGGGCGATCAACCATGCCCTCTCCCTCCTCGACGACGGGACGCCCTACCTCCTCGTGCTCGACGCCGACCAGAGGGTGAAACCGACGATCCTCGCCGACCTGGTCCCGGTCCTCGAGGCCGACCCCGCCGCGTCCTTCGTCCAGACCCCGCAGTTCTTCCGGTCGGAGAAGAACGACCCGATAAGCGTCACCTTCTCCTACCAGCAGCACATCTACAACAAGCACGTCTGCAGGGGCCTCTCCGTCAACCGCACCGCCATGCTGACCGGCTCGAACTGCGTCTTCCGGACGAGCCATCTCGCCGCCGTCGGGGGGATGGACGAGACCTGCATCGCCGAGGATATCGCCACCTGCTTTGCGTTCCACCTCAGGGGACACCGCGGGATCTTCCTTGACGCCGTATACGCCGAAGGGCTCGCGCCGCCGAACCTCGCCGCCTACTTCACGCAGCAGCTCCGCTGGGCATACGGGAACACCCGGCTTCTGCTGACCATCTTCCGGCACCTTGCGGCACACCCCCGGAGCATGCCCCTGCTCCATTGGATCGAGTTCGTCGTGATCGTCTCCATGTACCTGCTCGGGGGGGTGAACGTAGCGTTCTTCCTCCTTCCCGTCGCCACGCTCCTCTTCGCCGTCCCTATCCTGCCGGTATGGCTCCCGTCGGTCTTTGCCGTGGTGCTCGTGGTGGTGATCGCCATTCAGGTCGCCATCAGCATCCGCGAGCGGCAGTACTCCCTCCGCGACCTCGCGCTCTCGCAGGCGATCTTCAACACGCTCGCGTTCGTCTACGCCCGGGCGATCCTGTACGCCGTCTCCGGCAAGGATCTCCCGTTCGTCGTGACACCCAAGGTGGCGGCGGGACCGGCCGGCCGGACGCCCCGCGTCAGGATCGCGCCGGTCCTCCTCGTGATCGCCGCCATCCTGGTCTCGATGGCCGCCGCCATCCTCCGGCTCGCCGCCGGGGAGCCGGGAGCCGCATCGGTGATCCCGTTCTTCTGGGCCGGGTACACGCTCCTCGTCCTCTCGTCGTTCCTGGTCGTCTGGCGGCGGGACGGGAGACGGGTGCCGGAGAGCGGGTGAAGATCTGACGGGGCGTTGCCGGCGAAAAAAAGATGGATTATCTGAATCGCTGCCAGAGGATCCGGCCCATCACGCGGAAGGTGAAGTCGAGTTCCTCGAAGCTCGGGATCCCGTTCTCCTTGAGGACCTTGCGGCCCCGTTCCATCGAGTCGCCGCCGAGCAGCGTCCCGACGATCATGTTCTCGGTCTTCTCCGAGAACCGGGTGATCTGGTTTGCGAGCTGCTCGGAGCCGATGACGAGGTTCGGGAACCCGACGACGAACGCGATGTCCCAGCAGTCCTGGTGCCTGGCGAGGATGCTGAACGTCTGCTCGAACCGCTTCTCGTTAGCGTCGCCGAGGAGGTCGATCGGGTTGCCTTTGTTCCAGAACTCGGGCAGGAGTTCGTTGAGTTCTTTCAAGACATCCGGCGGCAGGGTGATGATGTCGATCCCGTAGCGCTCGGCGTAGTCGGAGGAGAGCACCGCAAACCCGCCGGCGTTCGTGATCACGACCGCGCGCTTGCCCCGCGGGTAGCCCTTCGGGAGCGCGAGCATCTCCGCGACCTGGAACGCTCCGGTCAGGGTGTGGACGGGGATCACGCCGGCCTCGCGGAAGGCTTCCATGTAGACGTCGTACGACCCGGAGAGGGAACCCGTATGGGACGAGGCTGCTGCCTGGCCTTTGGCGGAGGAGCCGGACTTGATCGCCACGACGGGCTTGGTCTTCGCGACCTCGCTGACCACCTTCATGAAGGTCTTGCCGTCCTGGACCTCCTCGATGTAGAGGATGATGCCCTTGGTCTTGGGGTCGCGCTCCACGAACCTGAGGTAGTCGATGAAGTTGAGGTCCGCCTGGTTACCCACCGAGACGACCGCCGAAAAGCCGATGTCCTGCTTGATGCTCCAGTCGACCACCGTGTTGACGATGGCGCCGCTCTGGGAGATGAAGGCGATGCTACCGGGTTTCGGGGACTCGTGGACGTAGGTGGTGTCGATGCCCTTGGGGGGGACGATCAGGCCGAGGCAGTTCGGACCTATGATCCGCGTGCCGTAACCCTTTGCGATCTGGAGGACCCGGTCCTCGAGCGCCTTGCCTCCTTCGCCCATCTCCTTGAAACCGGCGGTGATGACGATCGCCATTGAGACGCCTTTCTGGCCGCACTCCTCGATGACGCTCGGCACGTGCTTTGCGGGGACGGTGATGACCGCCATGTCAACGGGGTTCGGGATATCGAGGATGGAGGGGTAGGCTTTGAGTCCCTGGACCTCGCCACGCTTGTTGTTGACGGGGTAGAGCTGTCCGGGGAAGTGGAGGAGGTTGTGCATCACGGCGTAACCCATCTTCTTGGGCTCCGACGAGGCCCCGATGACCGCGATCGACCGGGGGGTGAAGTACTCGATCGGGACGAACGGCCGCTCTTTCACCGTCCGCTCGACCGCTTCGTCGTCGACGAAGATACGGGCGTCGACGATGCAGGCCCCCGACTCGTACAGCCTGACAGGGTTGATGTCGAACTCGACGACGTTGGTGTTCTCGGCGAAGAAGCAGTTGACCGCCCAGATGATCTTGACCAGGGTCTCCTCGTCACGGGGCTTCGTCCCGCGGTAGCCCTGGATCATCGGGTAGCCGTGGATCTCCCTGACCATCTGCCGGATGTCCTCTTCGGAGACCGGGAGAATCCGCAGGGTGACGTCCTTCATCAGCTCGACGAGGGTGCCGCCCATACCGAAGGTGAGCACCTTCCCAAACGCCGGATCGGTCTTCCCGCCGATGATCAGTTCGAGTCCCGGTGCCGCCTGCTGCTCGACGATGACGCCTTTGATCTCGGCGTCGGGGTTATACGCCTTCGCGTTCGAGACGATCTTCGCGAACGCCTCCTCAGCAGCCTGTTTTGAGGATATACTGACGATAACGCCGCCAGCATCGCTCTTGTGGATGATCTGGGGCGAATAGATCTTCATGACGACCGGGAAGCCGATCTTCTCTGCCGCCTTGCCTGCTTCGGCAGGGGTCTGGACGATTGCGTGCTCCGGTACCGGGACACCGTACTGTTTCAGGAAGTCGTACGATTCAAACTCGCTCAGCATTCTCTTTGCCATGTTGTCGCCTCAAATTTGTAATCGAGCATCTCAATGTTACTGTGGTCACGTTCCTGACGGCTGAACCGTCTCCCGGAATCCCGGACCAGCAGGGCGGAATGAACCTTACAGCGTGGTCTCATATCGGTTTTATAGGTTTTGTAATGATTCAACATGATAAATTCGCCAGAGGGGCCCTGCGACCTTCTGAACCCTCCCATTGATCTCCCCGGTCGTCCGAATTGCAGAGCAAAGGGACCATTTGCGGCCGCATGCGCAAGGGGGGCCGGGGTCGCCGCCGGAGATCGCCGGCCGGAACGGGTGCCGCAGACGCCGCTCAGGCTTGAGCGGGGCGGGGTGCGGGGTAATGTTTAACCCGTCCGGAGCAGATTCAGAATGAAGACTCATGCCGGGGACGGCCTGCCGTGCCCGCTCTCCGGGGAGTGTTCCGGGACGGAGGCCTCCGGAGGGTCTGGCGGCCGCCGCCCGGAGCACCTCTTCCTCTGCTGTCTCTCTCACCGAACTGCCCGAAGCTCTCCTCCGGCTCTGCCGGGCGTAGCGCGGCACCGGAGGCCAAAGAACCGCCGGTACGAGTCAACAGGGGATGCACGGAGAGCCAGCCATGCGACGGTTCCTGCCACACGAGATCGAATACCTCTCGGACCCCGACCGGTTCACCTTCGACTCCTTCAAAAGAAGCGTCCTCGACCCGCTTCCGCCAGCCGCCGCGCTCGGCGTGGCGGACGAAGAGCTCCTGAACTACTACGAGAACGCTCTCCGTCAGGACGGCCGCTTCGTCCTCCGGCTGGACCCGAACGGCGATCACTACGAGCGCCTCGAGCGCTACGTCGCAGAGACCGCCTTCCTCCTCTTCTGGGGCCGGGACGGAGACGGACTCCCCGGTGAGAGGTTTGAGGAGTTCTCCCGGTTCCGCCACCTCTGCTACCGGACGCTCCATCCGTTTGCGGAGAGCCAGAAGGTTGCGGTCTTGAAGAAGATCGGCCTCGAGACCGGACTTCTTCCGGAGATCATCGACGAGGTCTCGACACTCTTTTCAGTCGGGAGCGGCCTCTTTGCGATGGAGCTCCTCGCCCGGCTCACGGAGACGGGAAGAGCCGACCGGTTCTCTGCACGGCTGGAGGAGGCCGACGCGCTTATGGACCTCGCCGCCCGGCCCGCTCTCCTCTGCCCCCTCTGGCCGCACCAGCAACGGGCGCTCGAGGCCTGGCTCCGTGCCGGCGGGAGGGGGATCCTCGAGATGGCGACGGCGAGCGGGAAGACCCTCGTCGGGCTTGCCGCCGCTTTGAAGCTCTACGAGGTCCACGGGCGGCTGGAGGTGCTGGTGCTCGCCCACTCCCGTGCCCTGCTGAACCAGTGGCGGCGGGAGGCCATGGAGAAGCTCGGCCTTGCCGGCAACCCCGGCGCCGATTATACGGTGCCGCTTGAGTACGGCGGCCGGTTCGTCCTCCGGTTCGAGACGCTCCAGAAAGTCTACCGCTCCCCGGACCGCTACCGGGTCGACCTCCTGATCGTCGACGAGGTGCACCACGGTGCCGGAATCCAGTTCCGGAAAGCCCTCGCCGTCGCCGCGAAGTGGAAGATGGGGCTCTCGGCGACGGTCGAGGGGGAGGAACGCCGCCAGCCGCTCGACCGCGCTCTCGGCCCGACGGTCTACACCTACACCTTGAAGGATGCCCGCGAAGACGCGGTCGTCCCGTCGTTCTCCCTCCACCTCCACACGACCTACCTCGACGTGCGGGAGAACGAGGAGTTCCGGGAGATCTCGGAGCAGATCGTCCGGGAACTCGCCGTCATCAACGGCCGGCACCGGGATATCATCCGGCGGCTCTCCGGCTCCCGGTTCGACCGCTTTGCGAGCATAGCAGAGTTTGTCGGCCTGATGCGCCACCTCCGCTACCGGACGGCCGAGGTGCCGGAGGCGTGGTACCGGCTGATCGGCCTCGTCTACCGGCGCAGGATGATCATCCACCGGTCGGCCCCGAAGACGGGCCGGGCGATCGAGCTTGCCCGGCACCTCGGGACGACGAAGAAGTGCATCGTCTTCTCGATGGACATCGCGACCTGCGAGGCCATCTACAGTGCGCTCGGCGAGACGGTGGAGGCCTACCGCGTCCACTCGGAGATGCCCCGGGCCGAGGTGCAGCGTTCCCTCAGCCGGTTTCGATCGGCGCGTTACGGCGTCCTGGTCGCGCCGAAGATGCTCGACGAGGGTATCGACGTCCCCGACGCGGAGATCGGGATCAACGTCGCGTCCTCAAAGACGCGGCTGCAGCTGGTGCAGCGCATGGGCCGGATCCTGCGGAAGCGGCCGGGAAAGGACCCGGTCTTTCACCACTTCGTCGCCCTGCCGCAGGCGTACGTCGAGGCGGAGGACGCGTTCGCCTACCAGGGCGATCTCGCCTGGATCCGCGACACCGCACTCCTCCTCGACATCCCGGTTCTGCAGACGCCCGATGAGGACGACGGGCTTGCCGGGGTCTGCCGGAGGAGCGAAGCGGCCGTGCGCGACTACCTCCGGAGCCGGCGGCACGTCGTGGCGGACGACTTCGGCACGGTCAGGATCGATGCGATCCTGGAGTCGATCCCGGAGCGCCTCCGCCGTGACCTCGCCGCGTCGCTCGATTCGTGCCCGGGAGACCTCACCGACGAGGCGTGGGAGGCAGTGGTGCGGAGCGCCTGGCGCACCGGCGAGGCTCCGGGCCTTTGTGGCATGCACTGGCTCCTCGTCCTCGCCGGCCGCGACCCCCGGGCGCTTTCCGGGCTGCTCCTGACCGGCCTTGCGCCCGCTCCCGCGGCCGGCGCTCCTCCGGGCCGGATCCGGGCGGAATCCCTGGTGCCTCCCGGCCGCGAGCGTCCCGTGGAGGATACAGTCCGGGCACTCGCACGGGCGGCGGGGCCGGAGCAGGAGCGGGCCGCACGCCGCCGGCTCGCGGAGATCGGGTCGCCGGCTCTCCCGCTGCTGATACCGCTGCTCAAATCGCGAAACGACGAGGTTGTCCTCCGTGCAATCGGGGCGATGGAGGCGATCGGGGATCCGGCGGCAATCGACCTGCTCATCCCCCATCTCTCCGACCGGCGTTACAGTGTTCGGGTGGGGGCGGCCCGGGCGCTCGGCCGGCTCGGCGATCCCCGCGCCCGCCTCGCGCTGATGCGGGCCTTGAAAGACCGGGAGCCGGAGGTGCGGAGGGCTGCGCGGGCGGCTCTCGACGCGATGGAAGGAAGGTAAGTTGCGAGATTCCCCGGTCGAGTGCCTCCCGGTGCTCCGGATTTGAGCCGATGGCGTAGACTGACCTGCCGTGCTGCTCCATACGCCGAAGGTCGCGTTCGGCGACCCCGTGGCGGGGCTCCTCGCCCGGACCTGATCACGCCTTCTTCAGCGCAAAGCGGAACGCCGTCCCGCGGTCGGGATGCCCCGGCACCCGGTCCTCGATCCAGATCCTGCCACCGTAGCGCTGGATGAGGATCCGGACCAGGTAGAGCCCGAGCCCTTCGCCTTTGCCGTGCGCTTTCCCTCGCTCGAACCGGATGAAGAGCTTCTCCTTCACCTCATCGGGGATACCCGGGCCGGTATCCTCGACCGAGACCAGCACCTCGCTGTCCTGCTCCCCGACCCGGACGGTGACCACGACGTCCGGCCCGCCGAACTTGACGGCGTTGCCGATGAGGTTGTTGAAGACGGTCGAGAGGAGACCGTCCGCCAGGACCTTGACCGGATAGCCCTGATAGCGGATCGACGCCTGGGGGAAAGTGCCGATCTCGGTCCGGATGACCGCATCGAGGTTCACCGGCACCAGGCAGACGGTCTCCTGCTGCGTCCGCCGGATGGTGGCGACGGTCTTGAGGATCTCGCTGCTCCGCTCGATGCTGTCGTGCAGCTTCTCTGCATATGTCCTCAGGTCGCCTGTCGCCAGGTCGATCAGGAGATCGGCGTACATGCCTGAAACGCTGTTTGCGTTCCGGACATCGTGGGTCATGATGTCGAGATAGAGGTGCGCCTCGTTTCGTGCCGCCTCGACCTCCCGATTGAGCCGGACAAGGTCGTCGGTGCGGCGCATGAGCGCTTCTTCCGCCTGCTTTCGCCCGGTGATGTCGATCAGGGCGGCCCGGAACGTCTGCCCCTCCGCGGCCTTCCCCTCTACGAGGACCCAGGTGGACTCGTGTTCCCGCGTCGCCCTGAGCCGCACCACGACTGTCTCTTTCCCCCCGGCCGCGAGCACCCGGTCACGGAACGCGATGAAGTCCGGGATACTCTCCCGTTCCAGGAAGTACTGGAACCGCTGATTTACAAGGGATGCCCGGGGCTCCCCGAGGAGTGAAGCGGCCATCAGGTTTGTCTCACGGATCTGCCCGTCTGCATTCAGGGTGATGTAGCCGATGGGGGCGAAGTCGTAGAGGTCGCGGTACTTCTCTTCGGAGATCTGCAGGTTATGCTGCAACTCCCGCAGCGCCTCGTTCTGGAGTTCGAGCTCGACCTGGTGCACCTCGAGCTCGTTACAGAGTCTTCGCACGTCCTGCTCCGGAAGATGTGCGGTGCGCTCTCTCTTTCGCGCTTCTTCCTCCGCGCGTTGTCGAAGGTCCGGGTCCGGGTCGGGGTTCTGCATGGTACTGTTACCGTTCTTCCGGGGCGGTCTCGTGAATCTCACCGGTCTGTGACGCGGTGACGTCCTCGATGGCGAGCAGGATCAGGTCGGGTCCTGTCTCGGAAGCGATCCGGCGTGCGTTGAGGCGCATCTTCTTCTGCCCGATCTCCGGGAAGTCGTACGTCACCTCGAACCCTTCGAACCGCACCTTCTCCGGGAGGATCTCCTCGAGCAGCCGGCGCAGGTCGGAGAGATCCCACTGCCCGCTTCCGAGCGTATAAAGGAGTCTCCCTTCGGTTTCGCCGGGCGTGACCCGGAATGTCCGGTAGAACGACCGGTTCGCTGAGACGACCCGGAGATCAACGTCAAGGACGACAAGAGGCTCCCGGATCGTCTCGATGATCTTCTCTGCATAGGTCCGGGCGTCCCGGAGCGACCGTTCGAGTTCTTTGATCTGCGTGATCTCAACGAACGTGATGACCACCCCGTCGATCTGGTTGCTCGCTGTCCGGTAGGGCAGGATCCGCATCTGGAACCACTGCCCGCCCACCGTCTGCACCTGCTTCTCCAGGGGTAGCAGTGTATCGAGCACCTCCCTGACGTCCCCGATGAGCGACTCGTTCCGGAGGCTGACGGCGAGATCCGTGACCGGCCGGTCGAGGTCGGTCGATCGCAGGCTGATGATCCCCGTGACGGCCCTGGTGAACCGGCGCACCCGGAGGTTGCTGTCCAGGAAGAGCATGGGTATCCCGGTGCCCCGGAGGAGGTTCTGCAGGTCGTCGGTCGTCGTGGAGAGCTCGTCGATCTTGGTCTGAAGCTCGCTGTTCACCGTGAGGAGCTCCTCGTTGAGCGACTGGAGTTCTTCCTTGGAGGTTGTCAGCTCCTCGTTCGTCGACTGGAGCTCTTCGTTCATCGACTGGAGCTCCTCGTTCATCGATCTCTCTACCTCCTGCGAAGCCTGCATCTCTTCGATGGTGCTCCGGAGCTGTTCCCTGGTCACGGTGAGGTCCCGCTCGAGTTCGGCGCACCGGACATCGTCCCGCACCTCTACCGGCACCTCGCGGGCCTGCTTCGTCTCTGCCTCCTCGACATCCTCAAAGGCTACCAGGAAGAGGTCTTCCGCTCTGCCCGACCGCTCGATCGGTTCGACGGTCAGGCGGATTTTCTGAAGATCGCCGTTGGTCTTCACGGATATGGGCTCTGTTACGGCTCCTTTCTTCTCCTGCCGTGCAGAGCGGAGAGCCGTGATCAACGGGTAACCGAGCCCCTCCCTGACCATCGCGTGAATGTTCAGGTTCGCCCTGCCCGGGGACGGCTCCAGGTACTTCCCCGTCTTGCCGTGGATGTACAGGATGTCCCCGTTCTCGTTGACGATCACCGCAGGCGGGGCAAACCGCTCGAGCAGCGCCCGTGGCGCGAGTTCATCGACGGGGGTTGGATGTCTCTCGCGGATGCCGGCAGTGCCGGCTGGCAGGGTGGAGGTGGCGGGGATATTGATCCTGTCTATGATGGGGGCAGACGTCTCCCGGCGCCGGAAGATCTTCTGCCTGCTGTCGACGGTTATGAAGAGCTCGCCATAACTGCCGATCGTCTCTGCCGTTCCGAGGAAGAGCACCCCCCCGGGTTTGAGCGCGTAGTGGAAGACGGGGATGAGCTTCTCCTGCAGCTCCCCGGAGAGGTAGATGAGCAGGTTCCGGCAGCAGAGGATGTCGAGATGAATGAACGGGGGAGCGGTGATGATGTTCTGCTGGGCGAAGACGATGGTCTCACGGATCTCCTGGCGGATCCGGTAGTGCTCGTCCTCTCTGACGAAGTAGCGTTCCAGGCGCTCCGGAGAGACATCCGCTGCGATGGAGGCGACGTATCGGCCGTGCCGGGCAACCTCGATGGCCTCTTCGTCAAGGTCGGTTGCGAAGATCTGGTAGCGGATCTCTCCGTGGCGGTCCTGGGCGTCCAGGCACTCGCGGAGCACGATCGCCATGGTGTAGGCCTCCTCGCCGGTGGAGCACCCCGCCACCCAGACCCGGATCACGCTCCCCTCCGGCGCGCTGCGGACGAGATCGCGGATCTTTTTCTCCTGTAAGGCCTGCCAGGCGTCAGGATCGCGGAAGAACCGGGTCACGCCGATGAGCAGTTCCTTTGCCAGGATCTCGGTCTCCTGCGGGTTTTCCTGGAGATAGCGGACGTAATCCTCGATCCGGGTCAGCTGGTGCAGCCCCATCCGGCGTTCGATACGACGCCGGATCGTGTTCTGCTTGTACATCGAGAAGTCCTGGCCGGTGCGCGTTCGGATGAGGATGAAGACCTTCTTCAGCCCGTCTACCATCGTTCTCGTCGGGGCTGCCGGTTCCCGGGCGATGGTGTCTGCGGAGCGGATGTAGGTCGTGAGCAGGCGCGGGAGTTCGGCCGCCGGTGCGACGTAGTCGGCAAGCCCGGTGGCGATGGCGTTCTCCGGCATACTGCTGTACGATGCGGAGGTGGGTTCCTGTACCAGCACCGCCCCTAATTTCTCTTTGATGGCCCGGACGCCCTGGGTTCCGTCGTGGCCCATCCCGGAGAGGACGATGCCGACTGCTCTGCCGTCCTGGTCTTCGGCGAGATACCGGAAGAAGAGGTCGATGGGCGTCCGGCTCATCCGCGTTGCCACCGGTTCAAGGAGGTTGAGGGTGCCGTGCAGGATGGCGAGGTCGGCGTTCGCCGGTTTGACGTAGACGGCGTTCGGCGCGACCGCCATGCCGTCTTCGGCCCACATCACCGGCATCTCCGTCACTCGCTGGATGAGTTCCGGGAGCATGCCTTTCTGGTTCGGGTCCATGTGCGTGACCAGCACGAATGCCATCCCGGTATCCGCCGGCATATGCGTGAAGAACTGCTCGAGCGCTTCAAGCCCTCCTGCGGATGCCCCTATCCCGACGATGGCGCGGAGAGCCTCGGGAGCCGGCACCGCGGGCATCTCCTGGCGTCCGTTCTCTTCTTCCGGTGAATCGTCCGTCTCTTCGCCTCTCATGTCCCTTCTCCTCTATGCAGGCGGCCCGCTCCACCGTTGTCGTACGCCGCAATTGCCGGGGGGTTTCCCGGGATGCTCCTCTCCCGGCATCGCCGGAAGGCCGTGCAGGGGTATTCGCGCCCCTGCGGCGCGCCGGGGTTCTGCATGCGTTCTGCCGGTACGATTGCAACGGCCAACCCCGTCTGAATGTTTCCGGATAACAGAGAAAAACAGCGGGGCATATTAGCTCATCGTGGTGTTCAAAGGGTTATCAAAGCTTCTCCGGGAGTCCCGATCAACGGCCCGCGGGCATGGGCACCGTTCCCGGCTCGCGGGTTTTGCCCTTTCATCTCCTCCGGAGTTGTGCTCCGGAGAGGGGGGTGCAGCGGGCCGATTGACGGCGGTTCCGGATGTGGTGCTCGATACCTGTGTCCGTGTCGGCGTTCTCTGCGTGACCGCAGGCCGGAGAGATGGACTCCGACTGATTTTGCGGCCGAATTCCGGGAGAGCCGGAGGCAGGGAGCGGGCCCGCAATCAGCGCGACGGCGTTGCGGGCGAAGTAGAAACTACAGTACTCCCTACGCCTCCCGCCCGTAATGCATCGTGAAGAGCGTCGTCTGCTCGTCCGCGTGGCAGGGGGAGTGGCAGCCGGGGGTGAATTCCGGGCCCAGGCATTCCGTGAAGAGCGCATGCCACTGGCTCTGCAGCATGTGATAATCGGTCCTCACACCGCGGGGCTGCGTGAGGAACGAGAGGACTTCCGTCATCAGGAAGAGGTCCACGCAGGCGACGGCCACGTCCACCGGGGCATCGTGCGAGAAGACCGCATCGATGACGCCCCCGTAGGACTGGTAGACCGAGAGCGCGAGGTCGGGGGAGTAGATCTCCGGGGTGTCGTTGTTCGCGTCCATCTCGAAGAGGACGAAGTGGTCGATCCAGGGTTTGAGCTGCGTGAGGTGGATCTTCTTCTGCTCGAGAGGCATGTGGTGGTAGGCAAGCGAGCTGACGGCGAGATCGAAACGGCGATCGATGCTGCCGGAACAGTCCTGGATCCGGTTGTTCACGGTCTTTATACGGACATCGGGGAATGCATCGCGGACGGTCTTCCCGGCGAGGGTGAGCATTGCAGGCGACGAATCGATGAGGAGGACCTCAGCAATCTCAGAGACCTTGCCGGTGTCTTGCAGGCGCCGTAACAGCGATACGGTGAGCCCTCCGTCGCCGCACCCGATGTCCATCATGGAGAACGGCGTATCGAATTGCGGCAGGGTGTTGCCGCACTGTGCGATGAACCGCTTTCGCGCCTCCCGCATCATGGGGACGCCGGCAAAGTGCATGAACGGGCGCGGGTCGGCAAACGCCACCGTGGGCATGGCGAGTTTGCCGTTGTGGCGCTCGAGAAAGCCGAGGAGGAAGCCCGCAGAGAGGAGATCCCTCTCTTCCTCCAGGGCAGCGGCGTTCAGCCATTCGATCCCTTCTGCGGCCCGTCCGTGGGCGGCAAGCACCGTCCCTGTGTAATAGTCGAAGGCGGAGAGCAGATTCGGCCGGATATCGGCGTCGTAGGTGCCCGGCGCAGTCCCGTTCCTGAGGACCTCATCTGCAAGGCCGGACCACTCCGCCGACTCCTGCGCTGAAAGGAAGAGCATGCTGATTGTATTTTGCCGGCAACCGGTATGAGCGTTCGTATTCTCTCCTGGATTCAGGATTCATGATACGGGAGAGCCGCGAGCAGGTGTTGGTGATGCCGGGGAGAAAGGTCGCTATATCAAGTTAAAACTTCAAAACAGTCGCAAAATGATGCTGCTATGGGGATTCGAACCCCAGTCGAGGGAGTGAGAGTCCCTCATGATTGGCCGGTCTACACTATAGCAGCGCGTTTGCACCTGAGTGCTCTACATTGTTCGATGTAATTCTATTTAAACCTATCTCATGGCCGTCGGTATCCGGTCCTCCCGGCAACCGGGTAATCGGAGCCGTATCCGGGCCGGGATCTCCCCGCCAATCCGCGATTTTCATCACAGACACCAATAAGTAGCTTCCCCGCATATCTGTACCGGCAGTAATGAGCAGTGTCGAAGAACAGATACGGGAACTTGAGGACGAGATCAAGAATACCCCGTACAACAAAGCGACCTCGAAGCACATCGGCCGCGTAAAGGCGAAACTCGCGAAGATTCGTGACGAAGCAGTAGTCCGGGCCATGGCCTCCTCAGGTGGGGGCGAGGGCTACTCCGTGAAGAAGTCGGGTGATGCCACTGTTGTCCTGGTCGGTTTCCCTTCCGTAGGTAAGAGTACGCTGCTCAACAGGCTCACCGGCTCTGATATAAGCGAGACGGCAGCCTATGCTTTCACGACCGTCTCCGTCATCCCGGGCTCGATGGAGCACCGGGGCGCAAAGATCCAGATCCTGGATATCCCCGGCCTGATCGCCGGCGCCGCCATGGGCAAGGGCCGCGGGAAAGAGGTGATCGCCGTCGTCCGGAGCGCGGACCTGATCCTGGTCCTGGTCGACGTCTTCAACGAGAAGCATGTCGACGTCCTCCTCCGCGAGCTCCACGACGCAGGGATCCGGATCAACCGCCCGAAACCCGATATCACCATCAAGAAGTCCGGGATCGGCGGTATCAGGCTGAACACCGTCGGCGCCGTCGACCTCGACATCGACGAGATCCGTTCGATCCTTGCAGAGAGCAAGATCGTCAACGCGGACGTCCTGATACGGAACGAGGTCAGCCAGGACGACTTCATCGACGCAATGATCGGCAACCGGGTCTACGTCCCCGCGTTCATCGCGGTCAACAAGGTCGACCTGGTCGACGAGAAGACGCGGGCAACGATCGAGGAAGAACTGGGCGAGCGGTTCGGTGACGCACCGATCATGGTCTCGGCGCACAGCGGCTACAACATCGAAGACCTCAAAGACGCCATATTCGAGAACCTGGGGTTCATGCGGGTCTACTTAAAGCCGGTCGGCGGCCCCGCGGACATGGACGAGCCGCTGATCGTCCGGAGCCCGGCGACCGTCGAGGATATCTGCAACCGGCTTCACCGGGACTTCGCGGACAAGTTCCGGTATGCAAAAGTCTGGGGGGACTCGGCCAAGCACGACGCGCAGCGTGTCGGCCTCACCCACACCCTCGCGGACGGGGACGTCCTCACCATCGTCACCCGCCGCTGATCACTTCTTTGAGGACCGCGAGCGGCGCGTCGGTCTTGAGGGCGGTGCCCGAATAGTGCGCGCGGCTCGCCCGGTAACCCCGGGCCACAAGCCGCGCGATCACCGTCTCGATGCTGCCGGGCGAGACCCGCAGCGATTTTGCCACGACATGGTAGTCGTAGTGGCTCGATGTCTCCAGTTCCTGCCGGCAGGTCGAAAGCAGCCGCGCGATCCGCTGCCCGGTCCGGGCCGTGACGGCGGGAAGCGCCTCCTGCATCGTGGAGAGGGTCGCGTCGTCGTTGATCCTCCCGGTCCAGAGCGGGCCGACAGGGACGAGTTTGGCCCCGCAGAGCGGGCACTCTTCCGGTTCGGGAAGCATCCCCATCTGCTCCGACCGGTAGAGGCAGCGCGGGCACTGCATCACGTAACCGAGCCTCGATAGCGACCGGTCGGCCGCCGCCGCCCCGTCCCGGATCCTGAGGTGCAGCCGGTGGAAGTGCTCGTGCGCGTAGCAGAAGAGGGGCTCCACCCCGCGGTCGTACTTGATCACCTCGCGCACCACAAAGCCGAGGAGCGTCCGGAGGCCGACTTCGGGGTGGTACTCGGTGTTCCGGGGCCGGGAGAAGTAGCGGCGCATCCCGGCCTTGAGGTGCGCTCCGCAGAGGGGCGCGGTGTCGGTCGCGGTGACGAAGAGGTACTTCCCGGCGCTCCGGGCCGCTGAGTCGACGAACGGCGCCGGCGTCCCGAAGGGGTCGAGGTCGACGGCGTTGAACTTCCGCTCGCTCATCAGCGCGTTCGCGTCGCCTCTGGTGACCTCGGCGCCGAGGCTCAGCGCTTCCACGTTCTGCCGGATGAGATCGACCGCTCTCTGGCTCCAGTCGTTGATCGTGACCGGGATACCCACTTCGTTCGCCACCCGGAGCCCCCGGACGCCGGATGCCCCCATGGCGTCGAGGTAGTTCTCCGGCCGCAGAACGGAGAGGAGAAGAACGGTAGAATCCCGGTTCAGTTCCATGCGCGAGTTGTAAAAGACCGGGCCGCTTCCCGGTGGGAACTGGAGGTTCGGATCCTGTCTTGGCACACAAAACCGGGTCTTTCCTTCCGTAACCTCAACGATATCCATGCTTCCGGAAAGGTGGATGCTCGATACCCTTATACCTTCTTATGAGTAATACTACTACTCCGATGTGTGGGCTTGTGGCCTAGCCTGGACATGGCGTCAGCCTCCTAAGCTGAATGCCGGGGGTTCAAATCCCCCCAAGCCCGTCCTTTTTCGTGATCCCCGTTCGTAAAACCTCTGGTTATTTATCGTCCGCGAAAGAACCTAACTCTTCGAGAATGAGCGCCGCTGCCTTTGTCAGGATCACCCGCCCGCACAACGCCGTCGTTGCCGGGCTTACCGCGCTCATCGGCTATCTCGTCGCGACCGGGACGCTCACGCCGCCGACGCTCCTGCTCGCCGTGGCCGTCGGACTCATCACCGCCGCGGGGAACGTCATCAACGATGTCTACGACGTCGAGATCGACCGGATCAACCGGCCCGACCGGCCCATACCCGCCGGGCTGATAAGCCTTGCCGGCGCCAGGACATACACGGTGGCGCTCTTTGCAGGCGGGCTTCTCGCCGCCGCCATGACGACGGCGCTCAGCTTTGCGATCGCTCTCGTAAACACGGTGGTCCTGATCGCGTACGCCGTCTGGCTGAAGCGGACGCCGGGCCTCGGGAACATCGCGGTCGCCTACCTGACGGCGAGCGTCTTCCTCTTTGGAGGGGCGTTTGCCGGGGTCGAGGGGCTCGTCCAGAACCTCTCGCTCGCGGCGATCACGTTCCTTGCGACCATTGCGCGGGAGGTCCTCAAAGACGCAGAGGACGTCGAGGGCGACGCCGTGGGGGGCGCACGCACCCTCCCCATGATCATCGGCGTCCGGGAGACCGGGTGGCTCGCGCTTGCCTGCGCCTGCGGTGCCGTGGTGGCGAGCCTCCTCCCGTCCGGGGACTGGTGGAGCCCCTTCTACCTCGTCGCCATCGCGGTCGTGGATGCCGTCATCCTCTTTGCGGCCTTCCGCGGGGCGAGATGCGCGACGCCGGCCTGTGTCCGGGCTTCAGGGGCGACCTCGATCCTGCGGGCGGGCATGTTCGCGGCGCTCGCGGTCTTTGCGGTTGCCGCGGTGATATAGGCCTGTTCTCTGTATCGACGCGACCTCTCGCGTTGGACGCGAAGCCGCGAAGAACGACCTCCCCGAAGGGGGGGAGTTTGAGCGCCGCCAGGTGTGAGGGGGGATCAGTAACTCCCTGCCGAGTTCACGTTCTTCGCGGGTCGCACCTCCGGTGCTCCCGCTTCGCTCCTGACGGCTTCTCACGCTCGCTACGCCCGCGGCTCGAAGCCTGGACGGTGCCTACACTAATCCGACCATTCTTCGCGCTCTTCGCGCCTTCGCGTGCGCCAACACTGCAGAGATGCCGATGTTGTCTTGCGTGAAGTTGCAGGGTGGCCGGCGGCCTTTTGCCGCTAAAAATCTATATTGCCCCGCACCGCGCCAAAAGCCTGTACTGATCATTTTATGTTGTCCGGGACAAAGTTATGATCGCGGGAGATCTTCATGAAAGTTTACCGGCACGGGGACACATATATAGCGCCGAAGGGTTCCTATTTCGACGGAAACGTGAAGATAGACGGGAATTTCATCGCCCCCCCGGAGACGCATATCTGGGGCAATATCGTCGTTGCCGGACGCCTCGAACTCGGCCCCTGCTCGACGGTCGGGGGCTCTGTCGAGGCGGAGAGCATCATCGTCGGCCGTGACGTCAGGATAAAAGGGCCGCTTCATGTCAGAACGACCGCCACCATCTGCGACAACGCCTGCCTCCGCTCGGTCCAGGCGGGAGGCAACATCACCCTCCGGCCGGGCGTCAGGGTCGGGGACGTCAACAGCGACGAGACGATCTTCGTCTACGGCAAGGTCACGAGCGAGCGCCTATTCGGCCGGGCCGTGAAGGTCTACGGCACCTGACGGGTGCTCGACGCCGAGCAGGGCGACGTCTCTCACCGTGGCCCAGTCCGCCATCGTCTCCACGCAGCCGTCCTTGAAGTTCACGACGCCCATGGGGACGATCCCGACGTGGTCGCACATCTCGATCCCGTCCTTCACCTCCATGAGGCAGCCGACACCGATGATCCCCCGCGGCCGGTATTTTTTGACTATCCGTTTGATGAACGTCGAGCCTGGAATGATGAAGACGCGGTAGCCGACGCTCTCCAGCCAGACAGTGTTCTCCCCGACCTGGCAGCGGCCGCAGTTCCGGCATTTCAGGCCTTCCGGCGTCAGGTGCGCCGGGCACTGGGCCGACCGCAGACAGTGGGGCAGAAAGACCGCCCGTTGCTCCACCGGGGTCTCCGAGAACGCCTTTGTGTTCATCGTGTTCCGGAGCGTTATGAAGAACGTGACGAGGTCCCGGTCGTCAAGGCCGAGGAGCTTGCAGAACGCCTTCACGAGCCCTTCGAGGAGGACCATCCCGGGGATCAGGATCCGGGGGAGGTAGAACTTCCCCCGGGTGATCGAGGCGGTGACGATGATGGCGAGGATTATTGCCGCAAGGAGCATCCCGAGAATGACGAAGAACGTGATCTCCCCGATGACGGTCATCAGCTGGATCCAGATCTCGGACTCAAAGAACATCATCGCCGGGATTCCTCTCCGGTTCTGATAAACCTGAACGATGCGGCATACGGGGGCCGGAGCACCCCTACCTCGGTGACGATGGCGTCGACGAGATCGAGCGGCGTGGCGTCGAAGGCGTAGTTGAGCACCTTCACGTCGTCGGGGGCGAGCTTTCTTTCGCCGCACCAGGCGAGTTCTTCCCGTCCCCGCTCCTCGACGGTGATCTCCGCCTCCCTCCGGGAGAGGTCGAACGTCGAGACCGGCGCCGCGACGTAGAATGGTATGCCGTGGTGGCGGGCGGCGACGGCGTGCATGTAGGTCCCGATCTTGTTGAAGACCGCGTCCTGCGTGATCCGGTCGGCGCCGACGATGACGAGATCGATCTTGCCCTTCCGCATCAGGTATGCGGCCGAGGAGTCGGGGATGAGGGTCACGTCGATCCCGTCCCGGGCAAGCTCCCAGCAGGTGAGCCGGGAACCCTGGTTCAGCGGCCGGGTCTCGCAGGAGATCACCCGGACGTTCTTGCCGGCCGCGACGGCTGAGCGGATCACGCCGAGCGCCGTTCCCCAGCACCGGCAGGCGAGCGCTCCCGCGTTGCAGTGGGTGAGCACCGTACAGTCGTCCGCAAAGAGTTCTGCGCCGAACCCGCCGAGCCTCCGGCAGGTCAGTTCGTCCTCTTCTGCGACGGCGTTCGCTTCCGCGACCGCGAGGGCCTTCGCCTCGTCGACCGATGCGGCCATCGCGATCTTTCTTATCGCCCGGTCGATCCCCCAGGCGAGGTTGACCGCGGTCGGGCGGGTGCTCTTGAGGAAATCTCCGGCCCGCCGGACCTCGTCCTGGAACCGGTCGAGGTCCGTTGCGGTGCTCCGGACGGCCGCGAGCGCCACGCCCATCGCCCCGGCGATGCCGAGGGCCGGGGCCCCCCGGATCTCGAGCCGCCGGATCGCCCGGGCGAGGTCCGTTGTGGTGGTGCACCGCATCACCTCATACCTGCCGGGGAGGAGGGTCTGGTCGATGTAGACGATGCTCCCGGTCTCCGCCTCCCACGCGACGGTGTAGGGCTCGCTCTCCGGCATGCTCACCCCGCCCTGATGACGTCGAGGTAGGCCCGCATCGCCGCTGCGCCGCCCATGGCGACCGAGTCGGGGATATCCCGCGGCGCGGTGGCCGTCCCCGCCACGTAGATCCCGGGCTTCACCGTGAGCACGGGGCCGACCTTCTGGTCGGCGACCCCGAAGAATCCCGACTCGTCCTGCGGGATGCCGAGCATCCGGGCGATCACCTCCGCCCCCCCGGCGGGTTCGAGCCCGACGGAGAGGACCACCAGGTCCGGGTGGAACGTCTCGACCTCGCCGGTCTCGGTGTTCTCTGCGGTCATCATCAGGTGGTCGTTTGCCGCGAGCACCTCGCCGGGGAACCCGCGGACGAACCGGACGCCGAGGTTCCTCGCCCGCTCGTAATACTCCTCGTAACCCTTCCCGTATGCCCTGACGTCGTTGTAGAAGACGGTGACCTCGATGCCCGGGTTCTTCTCGCGGATGAGCACCGCGTTCTTCATCGCGTACATGCAGCAGACGCCGGAGCAGTAGGGGCGGCCGGCGGCGATGTCGCGGGAGCCGACGCACTGGACAAACGCCACGCTCTGCGGGGGTTTGCCGTTCGAGAGCCGCTTCAACTTGCCGCCCGTGGGGCCGGACGCGTTGATCATCCGCTCGAACTCAAGGCTCGTGATGACGTCGGGGATGGTGAGGTAGCGGAGCTGCGTCTTGTTCCGGGCGTCGAACGTCGCATAACCGGTCGTGACGACGATGCTCGCCGCCTCGATCTCGATCAGCCGCTCCTCGTCCTCGCGGAGGATAGCCTCCCTCCCGCAGACGTCGTAGCAGAGGCCGCACTCGATGCAGTGCTCCTTGTCCTTGACGACGACGTCGGGGACCGCCTGGGCATGGGGCTTGTAGATCGCCTTTCGCACACCGATCCCGGCGTCGAACCGGTTGTAGACCTCGACCGGGCAGATCCGGGTGCAGTCGCCGCAGCCGTTGCACTCGTCCTCGACGATGTAGCGGGGGTGCTTCCTGACCCGGACGTGGAACCTGCCGACCTCCCCCTCGACCGACTCGACCTCGGCGCAGGTGTGGATCGTGATCTTCGGGTGCCGGGCCACCTCCACCATCTTCGGGGAGAGGATGCACATCGAGCAGTCATTGGTGGGGAACGTCTTGTCGAGCTGGGCCATGTGCCCGCCGATGGTCGGTTCGCGCTCGATGAGGTGGACGTGGATATCATGGCCGGCAAGGTCGAGCGCCGCCTGGATGCCCGCGACCCCGGCGCCGATGACGACGACCTCAGCCATGGCGGTACCTCCCTGCGAGTTTGACGTATTCACGTGCGTTGTGGACGGTTCCCTCCCGCTGCTCTGGCGTCGTCTCCCTGACCACCTTGCCGGGGACGCCGAGGACGAGCGAGTTTGCAGGGATCTCCTTTCCTTCCGTCACCACGGCGCCGGCGCCGAGGATCGATCCTTCGCCGACGACCGCGCCGTTCAGGACGATGGCGCCCATCCCGACGAGCACGCGGTCACGGATGGTGCAGCCGTGCAGGATGGCGCCGTGGCCGACCGAGACGTCCGTCCCGATCGTGACCGGGAACCCCGGCGTGGTATGGACGACGGCGTTGTCCTGAACATTCGAGCCTGCCCCCACCGTGATCCTGTCCCTGTCGGCCCGGACGACGGCCCCGAACCATACGCTCACGTCGTCGGCGAGCGTCACGTCTCCGATGACTGTTGCGTTCTCCGCGATAAAGACGCGGTCCCCCACAAACGATCCGCTCTCCATAGTACGTTTAGTATTGGTTGCGGCGATAGAAAATCCTCTCCCTTGATGGAGATGGGTGGCACAGACGCCGCGGTCAGGGGAGGCATGAGTCCCTATGAGATATTGCGACTCCACGCGAAGTGTGAGCACGAGCAGAGCACGAGCACCGCAGGTGCGAGTCGCGATGGACGTGAAGTTCAGTATAGTAACTCCCCTTCGCGGCTCCGCGTCCAACGCGAGAGGCCCCGTCATCGCTCATGAACTTTCAGCTCACGCGAAGCCGCGAAGAACGCGAAGAATGGTAGATGGGTATGATACTCCCCTTCGCACCTGAGGGTGCTCAAACTCCCTCCCCATCGGGGAGGTCGTTCTTCGCGGCTTCGCGCTCTTCGCGTGAGGCCGTGTCATCGCTCATGAACTTTCAGCTCACGCGAAGCCGCGAAGAACGCGAAGAATGGTAGATGGGTATGATACTCCCCTCCGCACCTGGGTGCTCAAACTCCCTCCCCATCGGGGAGGTCGTTCTTCGCGGCTTCGCGTCTTTCGCGTGAGGCCGTGTCATCGCCAATAAACTGTCCGCTCACGTGAAGAACGGTGTTCCTGCTGAACGGGATTGGAGCACCGCAGGTGCGACTTGCAGGCGGAGCGTGAGAGACCGTCAGGCTTCGAGCCGCTCTCCTCTCCCCCGCTGCCAACCACTACCCATAAAACCCCTCGCGCCAAACGCCTCCGGATGAGAGTGATGGTCGGGGGGACGTTCGATCCCCTGCATGCCGGGCACAGGAAACTCCTCGCCCGCTCCTTCGAGCTCGCCGGGCCCGACGGAGAGGTGGTCATCGGGCTGACGACCGACGAGTTTGCCGGCGCCAAGGTGCATCCCGTCCACACCTACGAGGAGCGGCTCGAGAACATCAGGGGCTTCATCCGCGAGCACGGCTACACCGCGGCCTGGAAGGTCGAGCAACTCGTCGACCGCTACGGCAGCGCGCTCGATGCGGACTTCGATATCCTCGTCGTCTCCGAGGAGACCTTCCCGGTCGCCGTCGAGATCAACGTCCTCCGTCGGGAACAGGGGCGAAAAAAAGTGGATCTCCACGAGATCTCGTGCGTCCTTGCCGAAGACGGCCGGCGGATCTCGAGCACCCGGATCTACCGGGGCGAGATCGACCGGCAGGGCCGCCTGATCAGATGATGTGTTCGGCGATATCGTCCTTGAGCAGCCAGTCGCAGTAGAGGCAGTGCAGCCCCTTCGGCAGCACCTCGAACGCGCTCGCGACGGGCTCGTTCGTGTTCGTGATGCAGCCCGGGTTCGGGCACCGCACCACGCCCCTGATGATCTCGGGGATCTCGACGCCTTTCTTCTCCACGACCCGGAAGTCGCGGATGATGTTGATCTTTGCCTGCGGCGCGATCAGGGCGATACGGTCGACCTCCTCGGTCCGGAGTTCCCTGTTCTCGATCTTGACGACATCTTTGCGCCCCATCCGCTTGCTCCTGACGTTCGTCGCGATGCTCAGGCACTCCCGCGTCGACCCGGTGATGCCGAGGATCCGCAGGACGTTTAAGGCCTCGCCGGCGGTGATATGATCGATGACGGTGCCGTTCTTGATAGGGCTGATGATCAGCCCGCCTGACGGGTCTTTCTTGGTCACTTCATCACCTCATGGAGGAGCGCCATCCTGACCGGCACCCCGTTCTTTGCCTGCTCGAAGTACCGTGCATACGGCGTGTTGTCCACCGCGGGATCGATCTCCCCCGCGCGCGGGAGCGGGTGGAGGATCATCAGGTTGTCGCGGACACCGGAGAGGAGGTCGGGCGTGATCCGGTAGCTGGACGCGACGTTATAGAACGACGCCGAGTCCGGGAACCGCTCACGCTGGATCCTGGTGACGTAGAGGACGTCGAGGTCCCGGATCACCTCCTCGACGTTCTCGTGCTCGATCACCTCCATCCCGCGCTCCCGAAGTTCGAGGGTGATGTTTGCCGGCATCTCGAGCCCTCCGGGCGCGATCGTGTGGAGCGTCACGCCGTAGAGCGAGAGGGCGAGCGCGAGCGAGTGCGCCGTCCTCCCGTAGCGGAGATCGCCGAGCAGCCCGACGTCGATCCCGTCGACCGGCATCGACTGCCGGATGGTGTAGAGGTCAAGCAGCGTCTGGCTCGGGTGCTGCCCCGCGCCGTCTCCTGCGTTGATGACCGGGACCGTGGCGAACTCGCTTGCGAGCCTGGCTGCGCCTTCTTTCGGGTGGCGGAGGACGATGGCGTCCGCGTAACCGCTCACCACCCGGATGGTGTCGGCCAGCGTCTCTCCCTTGACGATGGAGCTTGCCTCCACGGAGTCCACGCTGATCGACCGCCCGCCGAGCCGGGCCATGGCCGTCGCAAACGACATCCGTGTGCGGGTGCTGGGTTCGAAGAAGAGGAGGGCCGCCAGTTTGTCCTCAAGCCTGCAGGAGCGGCAGTTCCCCGTCTCGAACTCCCGTGCCCGGTCGAGCAGGTAATCGAGGTCCTTTCGTTCAAGATCGCGGATCGATATAATGTGGTACATCGTGTGGCTACCTTCCGGGGCCTGCCTCCTGCCGGATCGCCGCCGGGATACAGGGTAAGCCCCTCTTCTCTCCTGAATAATGGTTCTCCGCAAACCCACTAATACCTTTTTTCCCTGCCCGGCAGACGGCAACCTTTCTCACCTCCGCCTGCCTAACACTACTCCGGGAGGATAACCTATGTCCGAAGAGAAGGAAACATACGCCCCCGAGACCTGTTGCCACTGCGGGGGACTGGGATGCCTGTACTGTAATAAAAACGGCACGGTGATGGTGCCGCAGCCCTCGCAGAAGTGCAGGCACTGCGACGGGGACTGCTGCATCTACTGCGGCTACACCGGGTGGGAACGCCCGCTCCGCGAGTAACCCCACCTATTTTCGTGCGATCGTGACGTAGCCGCTGTGGGCGACCCTGGTCGACGGGCGGGTCCCGCGGGCGGAGCGCGTCAGTTCCCGTTCCATGCACTCGTAGCAGTGGACGTCGCGGAAGAGCGGCGCTGCGGCGTCGAGCGCCGTGAAGGTGTGCTCGAGGAACGGCGTGTAACAGGCGAGGTAGCCCCCTGGACGGAGGAGCGAGAAGGCGTGCTCCACGTGCGCCGGTGTCAACGTCAGGTCCAGGTGGACGACGTCGAACTCGCCCGTCGCCTCGAGCATATCGGCCGCGACCACCTCGACGTTCTCGAGCCGCGCTTCCCTGACGTTCTTCTCCGCAATCCGGGCAAACTCCGGGCGCACCTCGTAGGTCTTCACCTCGCGGGCGATCTTCCCGAAGTAGATCGCGGCGACACCGCTCCCGGTCCCGGCGTCGAGGACCGTGTCCTCGCGGTTCATCCCCGTGTAAGCGATGACGATCCCGATATCCTTCGGGAGCATGGGCGCCCCGCTCCTTTTCGCGTGGACAAAGAAGTCGGTCGGCCGGGGGCGCAGGACCGTGAACGGGACGTCGAGGTGGGTCCGGATCTCGTCGCCGGAGTTCATCCCCGCGAGCGCTCCGCGGTCGATCATCCCCCGGTCGGTGGAGAACTGCCCTTCGCCAGCCGTCACGAAGTACTCGCGGTCCTCGCCGACGAGCAGGAGGCGTTCGCCGTCTTCGATCATTGCTGCGAGAGTTTCAGGATCGCTTCGGCGATGTCGCCGCGGGTCTCGCCGAGCGCTTTCCTCGCGGCCTCTTCGGCAACCCCGGTCTGGGATGCGACGAGGGCGACGTCCTCGTCGGGGATCTCCGGGGCGGCCTCCTCGAACCGGGCCTCCCCGGTGAGCTGGTAGGTGGTGACCCCCTGCATGGTCGTCGCGACGACCTGGGCATCGTCAAAGACGTAGTTCCCCGCGGGCGTATAGATCACCACTTTCTCGACGCCCTCGATCTCCTCCATCTCCATGCCCATCTGCTTCATCATCTGCTTCATCTTTTTCGGGTTTACTTTGCCTGGAAACATCAGGATCCTCTCCCCTGCCGTACTTTTACCGCTACACCATAATTAAATGCCAGCATCTCCCTGCCGGAGAGCAGGGCGGCCCCGGTTGCGAGGAGCCGGTCGTCGGCGGCCACCACCAGCACCTCGTCTCCGGCGCGGATGCCCTCGTCGGCGGCGACGACATGCTTTGCCATCGCATTCTTCCCGTCGGCGACAAACGGCGCCACGTCCTCCTGGACCGTCACCCGGTAGGCCGGGGGAGGAAGGTGGGCTGCCAGTCGCGCCGCTCCGGCGACGCCGATGGTCAGGCGGCCGTCCTGTGCCCTGACGGTGGCGACCCGCTCGTTTCCCAGCCGCACCTGGCGGATGCGCCCCGTCGTCGAGAGCTGGAAGGTGCAGCCGTCGGGGAAGAGGGCCTCCCCCGCCCCGGCGCCGAACTGGAAGTCAGCTATTGTCCGGATCCGCCGAAGCGGATTGTCGTTTGAGTATTCGGTTGACACGATCAACAAACTCCTCTTCTGTAGTCTTCGGTATGAAGGCGCCTGCGGCGATCCGGTGCCCGCCGCCCGCGCCGCCGACCGCCGCCGACGCCTCGACGAGCGCCTCCTGCAGGTCGACGCCCCGGGCGAGCGCCCACTCGTTCGTCCGCATCGAGACCTTGGTAGTCTCCGGTTCGTCCACCATCGCGGAGAGCACCATGATCGGCTTTCTCCAGTTCAGTTTGGAGAGCGCCATCCCCGCCCCGATCCCGACGATGGTGTCGGGGAACTTATCGCCGGTGTGGACGTACTGGATGTGCGAGAGTTCCGTCACCCCCGTATCGAGGATGTACTGGAGCAGGTCGCGGATGATCGTCCGGTGGTGCGCGAGCATCTGCTCCGCGTCGCGGTAGGCGTCGCCGCGGTCCCCGCGACAGATCCTCCCGCCGATGCCGGGCCTGGCCCACCGGCCGCAGGCGTTGAGCAGGGTGGCGTACTCGGAGGCGTTCCGGAGCGCCGTCCGTTCGGGTTCGTCGGGGAAGATGTAGGTCTCTGCGAGCAGCCGGTCGGTTTCCCGCCCGTGCGCGATGAGCTGCTGGGCGAGGGCGCTGATGATCCTGCGCCGGTCCTCAAACGCGAGTTCCTCCCAGACGAACCAGCCGCCCCGGGAGTTCTTCAGTGTGACGCCGAGCCGCTCGAGGAACCGGAGCGCCGAACTGGTGCTGTTTGAGATCCCGTCGATGTAGGGGTCGTCGCAGTAGCCCAGGCAGACGTGGATGGGGCGGGTGGACGTCCCGTAGCAGTTCAAGTCCCGGCTCTGGACGATAATATTGCCGTACTCGACGCCGTCAGAGACGATCTCGCGGGCCGGGCCGACCAGCCCGCAGTTCTCGCGGGCCATCATGTCCCCGACGTTCCCGACGACGGCGAGTTTGGCGAGGTCGATGTTTGTGGAATCGAGCGCCTTCGCGACCAGGTAGGCGACGCCGGCGGCGCTCATCCGGGTGATCCCGTGGTCGAGGGAGTTCACCTGGGGGTAGGCCGTGCCGCAGGGCTGGCTGACGTGGTGGTCGAGGATCAGGACCTCGTCGGCGGAGAGGCCGTGCTCCTCAATGAGGCTCTGCTGGCCGGCGCCGAGGTCGGTGAAGAGTTTTAAGGAGTCGTCCTTTTCGACGTGCCGCATCGCCATCGGCTCGAGCTGGCGGACGAAGACTGACTTGACGGTCATGCCCTCGCGGGCGAGCGCCTGCGCGAGGATCGACTCCGTGCTGATGCCGTCGGCATCGATGTGGGAGACGATCGTTACCGAGTCCGCTTCGCAGATCAGATCCGCCGCTCTCCGCACATCTGTTTCGAGGCCCATCTCCATAGTAGTGGGTCGTGAAGTGTCAATAAAGCATGGGACCCAGGTCATCTCTTTACATCTGTCAAATAACTCATGCCTTTGCGCAGGCTACATTGCCTCACGCGAAGCCGCGAAGCCGCGAAGTTGGTTCTTGTGTCGGCGGTCCACTTCGCGTTCTTCGCGGCTTCGCGTGAGACTTTACTGCTACCCCTGCATCGCCTTCGCAACGTTTCGGTGCTCCTGCTCGGAAACGCTTCGCGTTTTCTCGTGTTCCGTTCCTACGGGCAGTCGCACTTCGGACCTTCGGTGCTCGAGCTCCTGCCCTACGCGGGCAGTCGCACTTTCAAAAATTATCTAAGATTATACCACCATAGCACCGATCAGACAACCGCCGGAGGGACGGCACATGGCAACAAACGAAATGCGTGAGTTCTTGGAGACCGGCGTGATCGATGCCGGCAGGATGCGGGCGATCGAGGAGAACGCCGTCGCGCTCGGCTACCCGGCGCTCCTGATGATGGAGAGCGCCGGGCGGGCCGTCGCGGATGCTGTTCTCGCCCGCAACCCCTCCCGCGTCCTCGTCCTCTGCGGGAGGGGGAACAACGGCGGCGACGGGATGGTGGCGGCCCGGTACCTCCAGCACCTCGATTCCGTCGACGTGGTCTATCCGGACTGCGGGTCGATGACCCCCCCGGCCACGGTCCAGGCCTCGCTTCTCTCGCACTCCTCCGTCGGCGTCCACCCGGTCAGGTGCGCCGCCGATATCGAGTCACTCGGCCGGCTCTTTGAGGAGGCGGATGTCGTCGTCGACGCGATGCTCGGCACCGGGGCGTCGGGGGCGGTGCGGGAGCCGCTCGCGAGCCTTGTTTCCCGGGCGAACGCGAGCGCCGCATCGGTCGTCGCCGTCGATATCCCCACCCCCGGCATCCGGGCGGACCGGATCGTATCGTTCCACCGGCCCAGGGTTGCGGGGGCGGACGTCGCGGATATCGGGATCCCCCTCGAGGCCGAGATCTATACCGGGCCGGGGGATCTCACGCTCGTCCCGGCGCGGGCAGAGGGGGCCCACAAGGGCGTCGGCGGCGAGGTCCTCGTTGTCGGGGGCGGGCCTTACCAGGGGGCGCCCTACATCGCGGCGATGGGAGCGCTCCGCGCCGGGGCCGATATCGTCCGGGTCGCCTCCCCGGCATACATTCCCATGCCCGACCTGATCTACGAGCGCCTGGAGGGGAAGGCGATCACGGGTGAGCACCTCGAGGCGATCCTCCCCCTCGTCGACCGGGCCGACGCGGTCGTCTGCGGGATGGGGCTTGGCAAAGAGAGCCACGACGTCGTCCTCGCCGTCGCGGAGGCGGCAAAGCGGGCGGTCTTTGACGCCGACGCACTCGTCCGTCCCCTCCCTGTGGCGAAGGAGACGATCTATACCCCCCACGCGGGCGAGTTTTCCCGGATCGCCGGGACAAAACCCCCGGCCGACCTCCTCTCGCGCGGCCGGTGCGTGAAGGCCGCCGCAACCGCCGGGACCATCCTCCTCAAAGGCCCGGTCGACGTCGTCTCCGACGGGACGCGGGTCCGGTTCAACCGGACCGGAAGCCCCGCGATGACCGTCGGGGGGACGGGCGACCTGCTTGCCGGTGTCGCGGGGGCGCTCTTCTGCCACCTCCCGGCGTTTGAGGCCGCCTGCGTCGCCGCGTACGTCTGCGGCAGGGCCGGGATGCGGGCGGCAGAGGGGCGGGGGTCCGGCATGATCGCGACCGATATGCTGGCCTACATCCCCGGCGAGCTCTTCGGCCGGGCACCCCGTGAGTGACCTCCCCCGATACGCCCCCTTTTATCCCGCGAGGAAAAAGATCTCCTGATAACATGAGCGAGTCCGGCGAACACGGCAAGACCCCGGTCTTCACCCACATCGAGAACGACCGTGCACAGATGGTGGATATCTCGGGAAAGACCGAGGTCACCCGCGAAGCGGTCGCGAGCGGGCGGATCTACCTCCGGGACGAGACCCTCCGGGCCATCCGGGAAGGAACCACGGTCAAGGGCAACGTCCTCGCAACCGCGCGGGTTGCCGCCACCCTTGCGGTGAAGGATACTCCGCGCCTCATCCCCATGTGCCACCCCATACCGCTTGCGGGCATCACCATCGACTTTGAGGAAGGCGACGGCTACATCGAGGCGATCGCCCGCGTCAAGTCCTACGGAAGGACGGGCGTCGAGATGGAGGCGCTCACCGGCGTCTCGGTCGCTCTCCTCACCGTCTGGGATATGGTCAAGTCGGCCGAGAAGGACGAGAACGGGCAGTATCCGGTCACCCGGATGGATGCCATCCACGTCGTCGAGAAGCGCAAGGGTGTTTAGACCTCCCGGACGGGCAAGGGCCCTCCGGGGGAATCCTTTATATCGGCTCTCGTCGACCTGCTAGGAACCACGGGATGCGTCCCGGAAAGGAATGTGGCGGAAACGCTGAACCTGAGGTGATTAAAAACATGGCAAAGTCAATGTATGCCTACGTTCGTGAGGCATGGAAGCGGCCGGACAGGTCCGCAGTGAAGGGCCTGCTCTGGGAGCGTCTCCAGGTGTGGCGGCGCGAAGGGACCGTCGTGCGCGTGGAGCACCCGACCCGGATCGACCGGGCCCGCTCGCTCGGCTACAAGGCAAAGCAGGGCATCGCCGTTGCGCGGGTCAAGATCCGCCGCGGTGGCCGGAGGAAGTCCCGGTACGTCCGCGGACGCAGATCCGCACGCATGGGCATGCGCCGGACGACCCCGGGCAAGAGCCTGCAGCGGATGGCCGAAGAGCGTGCATCCCGCAAGTTCCCGAACATGGAGGCCTTGAACTCCTACTGGGTCGGGGAGGACGGACGGTCCAAGTGGTATGAGGTCATCCTCGTCGACGGGCACCACCCCTCGATCCGGAGCGACCCCCACCTCGCGTGGCTCGCCAACCCGGTCCACCGGGGCAGGGCGGAGCGCGGCAAGACCTCCGCCGGCATGAAGGGGCGCGGAATGCGGACGCGCGGGCGCGGAACCGAGAAGACCCGTCCGAGCATCCGTTCCAACGCGAACCGCGGCAAGTAAATACCTCTCCTTTTTTATACGGCTACCCACGATGAAGATCACAGACGCCTGTGTGTATCCATATCCTGCCGGCGACTCTACACCGGCACGGATGGCGTTCGAGGCTCGCGATCTCGGGTTCGACAGCATCATCGCCGTCGGAGCGGGCGTCCGTCCCTCGCCCGGGGCCGAGGTTCTCCGGGGCGCCGTGATCGGTGCCGCGTCCATAAAGGACGTCCTCAAGCAGGTGCGCGACCCCGCCGTCCGGCGTGCCGACGTGGTATCCGTCAATGCACGGGACATCGCCTTCAACCGGGCCGTCGTCTCCTTAAAGGAGATCCGGGTCGTCCGGGGCATCCACGCCACCCAGAGAAACGCCTTCGACCACGTCGCCGCACGCTCGGCAGCAGAGCACGGCGTGGCGGTCGACATCTCGCTCGCCCCTCTCATCCAGCTCCGCGGGACGAGGCGCCAGAGGGCCCTCCAGCGCTACGCGGACATCCTGACGCTTCAGCGGCGCTACGGCTTTCCACTGACGATCTCGTCGGACGCACGCTCGATCCTCGAGCAGCGGCCGGTCCGCGACGTCCAGGGCCTCTGCGGCCTCTTCGGGATGACCGGGACGGAAGTGAGCGAGGCCCTCGCGTCCGTGGGGAGGCTTGTTACGCCCGATAGCCCGGTGAAGGTGGTCCGATGAAGCCGAGACCCCCCGCGATGCGGACGAAGCGGCGCTATATCCTGGTCCGGATCCTCCCCTACGGGATGGTCGCGGACCAGAAGCAGGTCTACCTCTCGGTCATCGAGGCGGCGACCTCTCTCCTTGGAGATGCTGTCGTCGGCCTTGCGCAGCCGGCAGTGGTCTCCTGCGACGGAGGATATGCCGTCGTCAGGTGCCGGCGCGGGAGCGAGGCGGATATCACCACGGCTCTTGCAACCGTCACCTCGGTCGCCGACGAACGGGCAGCACTCCGGACGGTCGCCGTCTCAGGAACCATCCACGCACTGCGCCGGCGCATGAAACCGATCCGGCCTGCTCAGGATCCGGCGGAGACGGCGGTCGGGGACGGTTGTTTCACGGCGTATCGCTATCCCCGTCAAAAAGTTGATTTGCTTGAAAAGGGTATTAAGCATCAGAAGTTATTGTTTTTCACCGAAGCTGATTTGGAGGAACGATAAATGCAACCACAATATCAGATGGGATATGACCGGGCGATCACGGTGTTCAGCCCGGACGGAAGGCTCTATCAGGTTGAGTACGCCAGAGAAGCGGTGAAACGGGGCACGACGGCCGTAGGGATCAAGTGCAGCGAAGGCGTCGTGCTGATCGTCGACAAAAGGGTGACCTCCCGTCTCCTCGAGCCGGTCTCCATCGAGAAGATCTTCAAGATCGATTCGCACATCGGCGTAGCGTCCTCCGGGCTCGTCGGCGATGCGCGGTCCCTCGTGGACAGGGCGCGGGTCGAGTCCCAGATCAACCGGGTCTCCTACAGCGAGCCGATCAACGTCGAGATCCTCGCAAAGAAACTCTGCGACCACATGCAGACCTACACCCAGTTCGGCGGTGCACGTCCCTACGGGACCGCTCTCCTGATCGCCGGGATCAGCGACGGGGAAGCCCGTCTCTTCGAGACCGACCCGAGCGGCACGCTGCTCGAGTACAAGGCGACCGGGATCGGCACGGGCCGGCCCGCGGTCATGAAGGTCTTCGAGGAGGAGTACCGGGAGGAGGCAGACCTTGCCGGCGCCGTCAGGCTCGGCATCAAGGCCCTGCACGCCGCGACCGAGGGGAAGCTCGACGTGAGCGCCATCGAGATCGGCATCGTCTCCACCGCGACCCGCGAGTTCCGGAAGCTGGAGAAGGATGAGGTAAAGACCTACGTCGACCAGTCCGAAGAGTGAGCGTCATCCTCTATGATACCCCTCGATCAGGCAGTAGTAGCGCGGCTTGAGAGCCACGGCGAGCGGTTCGAAGTCCTTGTCGACCCGGACCTGGCTCAACGCATCCGGCAGGGGGAGGAGATCGATCTCGAGGATGTCGTTGCAGCCATCCATATCTTCTCGAACGCCGCCCATGCCGAGCGGGCCGCCGACGAGGACCTCCTGAAGGTCTTCAAGACGACCGAGTTCGAACCGGTCGCCATGCGGATCATCCAGAAGGGCGAGATCCATCTCACCTCCGAGCAGCGCCGCCACCTCACCGCGGAGAAGCGGAACCGTGTCATCACGTTCATCTCGCGGAACGCCGTCAACCCGCAGACCGGCTTCCCCCACCCGCCGCAGCGGATCGAGCTTGCGATGGAGGAGGCGAGGGTGAACATCGACCCCTTCAAGTCCGTCGAGGAGCAGGTCAAAGAGGTCGTCAAGGCGCTCCGCCCCATCCTCCCCATACGTTTCGAGGAGATCCGGATCGCCGTGAAGATGCCGCCCGACCATGCCGCGCGGGCCTACGGGGAACTCCAGGGCGCCGTGACGCTCGAGCAGAGCGAGTGGCAGAAGGACGGATCCTGGATAGCCGTCGTCAGGATTCCCGCGGGTATCCAGGAGGAATTCTACGACCTGGTGAACAAACTCTCTAAAGGAAACGCAGAGACGCGGATCCTCGAACGCAAGTTGTGAGTAACTATATTAATCGACAGCACAAAAATTAGAGGACATACAAGAGGTACGCGAAATGGCAAATCGCAAACAGAGTGCAAAGGGCAGGGTAGTAGGAAGTTCCGGGCGTTTTGGTCCGAGGTATGGCCGGTTTATCCGGAAGAGAGTGAACCAGATCGAGCAGCTCACCAACGCGCGCCACGTCTGTCCCCGCTGCGACCAGGCAACGGTCAAGCGCGAGGGCACGGGAATCTGGGCATGCCGCAAGTGCGGGTTCAAGTTCGCCGGCGGCAGCTACGTCCCCGAGACGCCCGCGATGCGCGTCGCCGTACGGAGCATCGAGCGCTCGCTGCAGAGGGAGGGCTAATCGGCCGTGGCCGCCTACAAGTGCGCTCGCTGTAAGCAGAAAGTGGAGATCGACGTCAATATACGCTGTCCCTACTGTGGACACCGTATCCTCTTCAAGGAACGCGGGGCCGGCATAAAAGATCTGAAGGCCCGATGACGGTCTTCACGACGTCACGGAAACCGCTCCCCGAAGTGCGCTCCCTCTCCCGGGATATGGCGTTCGCGATCGGCGCTGAGTACGTCACCCGCGGCAAGTCAAGCCTGGGTGACCTCTTTGCCCTCGACCCGTCGATCGTGATCGTCTCCAGATCAGGTCCCATTTTTCTCGTCCAGGTCTTCGTGAACGAAGAGCCGATGGTGGAGTTCGCCGTCCGGTCGTTCTCCGTCGAGGAGCGGGCGGGAGAGATCACCCGCGGGCTTTTTGTCTCCGGTCGGCCGCTTTACGAGGCGCTCAAAGACCTGCTCGACGTCGCGTATGCCGGTGAAGCCCTCCCGGCACATCGTATCGTCTTTGACGGAAGGCAGCGGAAGCGCTACGTCCTGGAGGTCCCCGGGTGACGCATACCGCGGTCTTCCGGTTCACGACTCACGATGCCCGTGCCCTCTATCTCTCCGTCTGCCAGGAGATGGGCGACGTGGGAGACCGGTCGTCCGTCCGCGTGCGGCTGGAAGGTGAGGAGACGCTCGTCCTCGAGGTGGCCGCCACCGATATTCCTGCCCTCCGCGCAGCCCTCAACACCTGGCTCCGGCTGATCAATATCGCGATCGAGATGCGTGAGCTCGCCGCTCCGTCCGGGTGACGGCCGTTCCCCGTCGCCGGGGACGCCGGACCCTCACCTTTTAAGGCTTCCCCGCCCTATCATGTAGAGAAAGGGCATCGGGCCGGGACGGCCCCCTGTCCGCCACCCGAAGTATTGTTACAGTTCCCGTCCAGTTGAGGAGGGTTGATGATCATGGAGAATATACCACCCAAAGTACAGAACCAGCTGGCGATGCTCCAGCAGATGCAGCAGCAGCTGCAGACCGTGGTCTCGCAGAAGGCCCAGTACGAGATGACGATCCGCGAAGCCCGGCGTGCAGTCGAGGACCTCGGCGACATCCCGGAGGATGCGGCGGTCTTCATGAACGTCGGCAGCGTCATGATGCAGAAGAGCCGCGAGCAGGTGCTCGCCTCCTTAAACGAGCGGGTCGAGACCCTCGAACTCCGGATCAAGTCTCTTGAGAAACAGGAGAAGGCCCTGCAGGGGCGGTTCGAACAGCTCTCGACGCAGATCCGCGGAGCCCTCGAAGGGAAACAGCAGCCCCCCGGTGCTGCCTGAATCTAAAACCAATCTTTTTTAGCTCTGGGGAAATCCCGCTTTCAGAGGTCATACCGCCAGTCACGATTGCCAGCGAGGCACTTTCGGGGGCTGTATGAAGCATTTCTCCAGAGCCATCGATACCTCGTTCACGCGAAGAACGATGGATGGAACATCCGGAGTTTGAGCCCCGCAAGGTGCGAGGCGCAAAGCCGCGAAGTCGGGCCGGTGCTGGCAGTCCCTTCGTGTCCTTCGCGGCTTCGCGTGCGATTCCTGTGAAAAACCAGGTATTTCTCCAGAGTTTCTTTGAATTGGCAAAAATGGGGTGAGATGTTCACTCCTCATGCCTGAGGTCGTTCTTTCGCGTCCGGCAGACGAGGTTGATCGCGTTGATCACCGCCTCGACGGATGCAAGGACGATGTCGTCGCTTGAGGCGCTGGCATCGAATACCCGGCCCCGCTCGTCCTCGACGGCGATGGTGACGTGGCCGAGCGCGTCGGTCCCCCCGGAGATCGCCTCGATGTTGAACTCCTTCAACTGGACCGGGGCGGGGATGATCCCGAGGATCGCCCGCACGGCCGCATCTACCGGGCCGTTGCCGACGCTCGAGAAGATGTGCTCGACCCCGTCGACGGTCGCCCGAACGCTCGCCGTCGGGATGACGTGGTTCCCGGTCATGATGGCGACGTCCTGGAGTTCCAGGGTTCTCTCGTCGGGGGCAACCTGCATGACGCTTCCGGCGATCTCATAGAGGTCCGCATCCGTCACCCGCTTGCCCTTGCCGGCGATCCCCTTCATCCGCACGACGATCTCGTCGAGCTGGGCGTCGGTGGGCTCTATATGCGTATCGAGGAGCATCTGCCTGACCGCATGCCTCCCGGCGTGTTTGCCGAGTTTCAGCCTGCGCCGGTGGCCGACCATCTCCGGGGTCATGATCCCGGGCTCAAACGTGTCCGACCGGGTGATCACGCCGTGGGAGTGGATCCCGCTCTCGTGGGCGAAGGCGTTCTCGCCGACGACCGGCTGCGTGGCGGGGATGCTCATCCCGGCGTAGCGGGAGACGAGCCTTGAGGTCTCGACGAGCCTCGTCGTCCGGATCCCGGTCTCGATCCCGTAGATCGACTCGAGCGCCATCACCGTCTGCGCGAGGTCTGCGTTGCCCGCCCGCTCGCCGAGGCCGTTCACGGTCACCTGGACCTGTGAGGCGCCGCCCTCGACCGCCGCGATGGTGTTTGCCACCGCGAGACCGAAGTCGTTGTGGCAGTGGACGTCGATCGGGCAGTTCACCTCCCGGTCTATCCGGGTGATGAGGCGTTTCATGGCCGCCGGGGTGATCACGCCGACCGTGTCGGGGACGTTGATGATCGTCGCCCCCGCGTCCACCGCGACGCGGTAGACATCGATCAGGTAATCCCAGTCGGTCCTCGTCGCGTCCATCGCGGAGAACATGCACCGGTCGACGTGGTCGCGGGCGTAGGCAATGATCTCGCCGGTGGCCTCGAGGACCTGCTCGCGGGTCTTTTTGATGGTATACTCGCGCTGGACGTCGGACGTCGGGATGAAGACATGGATCATGTCGACGTCGCATTCGATGCAGGCGTCCACGTCGGCCCGGATCGACCGTGCCAGGCCGCAGACCCGGGTCGCCAGATCGAGGGCCTTGATGGCTTTGACTATCTCGTGCTCGGCGTCCGAGGATGCGGGAAAGCCCGCTTCGATGGTCTGGACTCCTATGGCGGAGAGCTGCTCTGCAATACCGAGTTTCTCTTCACGGGTGAATGAGATGCCCGGTGTTTGTTCACCGTCGCGCAGTGTGGTGTCGAAAACAGTGACGTTGCTTTTCGCACGGCTATCGGTGAAGAAGACAGTACGCTTCAGCGTTCCCAGGTGCTTCGGCGTTTGTAGGGTTCATATGATATCATTATCCAGTTGAGTATATAAAGAATGGCGTCCACGCCGCGTGGCGTCCCGGCGATTCGGCGAAACATATATTAACAACCACTACCAACATTAGTAGAGCAGAGACCCGCCTTAACTCAGACTGGTAGAGTGCGCGGCTGTAGTATAGTCTTCGTCTTCGGGCGAACTGCGCGGCTACCGCGATGTCCCCGGTTCGAATCCGGGAGGCGGGATCTATAGCAACATGTGCCCAGGTAGTGTAGTGGCCTATCATGACGGCCTGTCACGCCGTCGACACGGATTCGAATTCCGTCCTGGGCGTCAACTTCTTTCATTTCCGTTGCCGGGAGCAGAGCCTGTCTCGGTCCCATGCCGAAACCTGCTGCGCGTCCCCTGTTCCTCATGATTTTGCCGCGAATTCCTGACCGTCGCACTCCGGCAGCCCGCGCGATCAGATGTTTTTAAATATGTGAACTTATTTTTATTTCTCTGATAAAATATATATACCCGAATGCAGTATTCGGTCTCATGCACGTTCTGGCAAAACTGGTTAAGGGCGATCCCCTGTTCAACACTCTGGGGGCGCTCATCATCGGGACCGGCGTCTTCGTCTTCGTGAGTATGCTCTTATATGCCTGCGGTTTTCTGACCTGACAACAGACTCCGGCCGCCGGGAAACGGTGTGAAGGCACCGTCCCGGCGGCCCGGAGCGGCCCCGGCAGAGGAAGTCCGGATCGCTCTTCTCCGGGGCGAATGATCAACCCTTATGAGAGATCCGTCTCAACGTGTGATACGAGCGGCAACAGCCCGCGGATGTGACTCTGATGACCCTGACCACGAACGAACAGGACCTGCAGGCCCTCCTCGCCCGTATCGCCGACCCGGACAAGAGCGTGCGGGCGGAGGCGATGCGCGGGCTTGCTGCGCTTGGAACCCCGGCCGTGCCTGCCTGCACAGCCTTACTTCAGAATCCCGACTGGCGGGTGCGCTACCGTGCGGCGGAAGCCCTCGGCCTCATCAGAGATGCCGGGGCGTATGCGCCCCTCGTCGCCGCCCTCGGCGACGGGAAGGACCACGTCCGCTACATGGCGTCAAAAGGGCTCGGACTGCTCGGCGACCGCGGCGCGGTTGCCCACCTTGCGGCCATGCAGCGCGACTCAAACGAGTTCGTCCGGCGCTCCGCGGCCGGCTCCCTCGGGAAACTTGGCGGCGAAGAGGCGGTCAGCGCGCTCGCCGCCGCCCTCCCCGGCGAGACGGTCGAGAGCGTCCGCCAGGCGATCCTTGCGGCGCTCCGCGAGGCGGGAGCGGAGGGGTATTACAGCTGATTATACAAAACTTCGCGTTCTTCGCGCCTTCGCGTGAGCTATCAGGTGCAGATCACGATACAGTCTCACGCGAAGACGCGAAGGACGACACTCCATCAGGAGTGGAGCACCTGATGAGGCGACGGGGACTACCAATCCTCGCGCAGGTGAGCCCCGTCATCCTCTCGCGACGATCACGGTGATGTTGTCGGTGCTCGCCGCATCCTTTGCGGCCTCTATCAACCTCCGGCACGCCGTGGCAGGGTCGCTCTCAAGCGCGATCACCCGGATAACGGTCGCCGGGACATAGTCGTGAAGCCCGTCCGAACTGATGACCAGGACCGCCCCGGCGATCTCCTGTTCGTCGATCTCGGCCCGCACCCGGCTTTCGAGGCCGAGCGCCTGGGTGACGATATTCCTGCCCGGATGGCGCATCGCCTCGGCGGGGGAGAGGATACCTGCATCCACCAGGCTCTGGACGTAACTCTGGTCGCGCGTCTGCCAGACCGACGCCGGCGTGATGATCTGCGTCCTGCTGTCGCCGACCGTGCCGATCCAGCACTTCCCCGACTGGTCGACGATCGCCGCGGAGAGCGTCGTAGCCGCGTTCAGCCCGTTCTCACGGTTATATGCATATATCGCGGCGTTCGCGCGCAGAAATGCATGCTCGAGGACGACAGCGGGCTTCAGCCCCGGGAGGCACTCGTCTGCGGTCTCCTCGAGGATCCTGACCGCCATCTCGCTCGCGACCTCCCCGCGGGCATGCCCCCCGACGCCGTCCGCGACGGCGAAGATGTCGTAGCCCCCCGTCCGGCCGGCAACCCAGGCGTCCTCGTTCTGCTCCCGCCCGCCTACGTCGCTCATCGCCGCATACCTGAGCCCCGGCTTCTCTTTCACGCTGTACCACTCTCTGTGTCCGGGGGAATAGTCTTTTGGTGCCCCCTGTCTCACGGGAACCCGCGGGAGAGCCCGCTCTCCCGTGCGCACCCGATAGCGTACTCGTACTCCCGCGCGGTGATCGGACGCTGCAGCGCGGCAAGCACCGGGCTCCTCCCTCCCTCGGCCGCACGCCACGCCGGGTGGTACTGGGCCATGACGTTCACGTAGGAGTCCCGCGAGATCTCGTCGGCGATGAACTTCATCACGATCTCGCTGTTCGCAAGGTTGCCGGGGAGCACCAGGTGACGGATGATCATCCCCCGTTCTGCAACTCCGTCGCTGCCGACGACAAGGTCCCCGACCTGCCGGTGCATCTCTCTGAGTGCCGCCTGCATGCGGCCGGTGTAACCGGGAGCATGGGAGAGTTCCCACGCGACATCGTCCCGCCCGTACTTCGCGTCCGGCATGTAGATCTCGATGACGCCCTCAAGGAGCCGGAGGGTCTCGACGGACTCGTAACCGCCGCTGTTGTAGACCAGCGGGAGGGAGAGGCCGCTGCCGGCGGCGATGGCGACCGCACGGAGGATCTGCGGGACGACGTGCGAGGGGGAGACGAGGTTGATGTTGTGGCACCGGCGCTCCTGCAGGCGGAGCATGATCTCCGCGAGGTCCTCGCACGTGACGGCCGCGCCCGCCCCGCACTGGCTGATGGTGTAGTTCTGGCAGAACTCGCACCGCATGTTGCAGCCTGCAAAGAATATCGTCCCGGACCCGTATCTTCCCACCAGCGGGGGCTCCTCGCCGAAGTGCGGGCTGTAACTGGAGACCCTTGGTTGGAGGCCGGTCCGGCAGAACCCCTCCTCGCCTTCGATCCGGTTGACCCGGCACTCCTGCGGGCAGACGACGCAGTCGCGGAGCACCTCCAGCGCCCGGTCGGCCCGCCTCTCGAGTTCGCCGGTCCTGAGAAGGTGCAGGTATCCGGGTAGTCGGGATTGTTCTGCTTCCGCCATGATCCCCCTTCATGGGCCCGGGAGAGAAGAAGGTTGACCCTCCCGGGGCGGCGGGAGCGCGGCCGGGAGTGCCTGTCACGGGTGCCCTGCGGGCGGCCTCCTCACTCCCCGGCCATGGGGGCGGAGGTTCATACCGCTGTAAAAGCGGCGAATATTCTTCGGATCCATCCCTCGCCTGTAGAAATAATTTTAGCAACATTTATAGTTGGGATGATGAATTTCTCACCGAAAGGAGATGATCGGCGAACGCAACCGGGTCTGGAATACGGGCCGCCATACCGGGCCCCGCCCGCCCGGCGCTTCCCGCACAGCGCCGCGGTCCCCTCCCCGGCGGGCGCCGGAGAGCGAGCATGCCCTCTCGCAGACCCATGCCTCGCTCCTGATGGTCGCCATCACCATCATCCTCGCTCTGCTTCTTCTCCTGCTGCTCCTCTCGATGATCCCCTCGTGGTCATGGACGGAGCCTCCGCTGCCCCCGATCATCATCACCGACGTTCTGCACACCAGCGGCGATACCGGGGCGCTGACCTGTGCGAGCCGGATCTTCCTCTATAACAACGGCAGCACCGTCTACGAAAACGACCTCTTAAAAGCGGTCATCTACCGCGACGACTGGAGGGTATGCACCGTCCAGACCTTGAACGGCCACCTCCTCATCCCGTCGCACCATTACGGGGTGAGATACCTCAAGGGCGCAGGCTGCCGCACCCCTTACTGGAACCCCGGCGAGGAGATAGAGGTCGATCTCACCGACGGGACCCTTGTTCTGGGTGCGAAGGTCACCGTGGAGATCTTCGATAAACGGAACGGGAAGGCGATATCGAAGCATACGGTGGAGGCGTAGGCCGGCAGGCCCCTCCAGACATCTATTTGTACCCGAACGCTCCTAGAGACTGTATGTTCGGATTGGTACTCGTGGCGGTCGACGGGTCGGAGATCGGGAGCCGTGCGCTTGCAGAGGCTCTGGACGTCGCCCGCGCCATGCACGCCCCCATACACGTCGTGCATGTCGTCCAGACCGGGATCTACCCTGCACTGATGCTCAACCCGCTCGAGCCCCCGGACCTCGCCCAGCAGGCGGTCCTCGACTCGCTCGAGCGGGAAGCGGACGAGATCCTGGCCGAGGCGGAGCGGCGGGGAACCGCCGCCGGCGTCCCGGCAACCGTCCACAAGCGCCACGGCCACCCGGGAGCCGAGATCACCGCGCTGGCCCTGGAGATCGGGGCCGACCTGACCGTGGTCGGTTCCCACGGGAGGGGCCGGCTCGACCGGTTCTTCCTCGGGAGCGTCAGCTCCTACGTCGTCGACCACGCGGAGTCGACGGTGATGGTCGTCAGGGGCTGACGGCCCCGCTGCACCTTGAAGACCTGACGAGCCCGCGGGCGACGAGCCGCGCCACTCTGAGCGGTTCGGGCACCCGCCCTTCGTGCGTGAAGTCGTTGCAGAGCCGTGCCGCGTCGCCGGAAGAGAGGCCGTAGGGGCGGATGAAGAGCGTGTACCCCGTGCGGAGACGGACTGGTGTCCGGTCGCCGAGACGCCGGTATGCCGCGAGCCTTTCGGCATCGCCCGGGAAATGGTGCCGGATCTCCTCCTCGAGCCCCTCGGACTCCTCGTAGGTGGCGACGATGACGGGTAGACCCGTCGCCTCCTGAACCGCGGCCGGATCGATGATGTTGTACCAGGCGATGACGCTCCCGCTGATCATCAGGAGGTTGATGTCGCGGCGGGCAAGATCGGCAACGATCCCGATGACCGCATCGGTCGCGTCCGTTCCCCCGACGGTCACCGGGGCGAAGGCCACTCCGTCGATTCTGAGGTCTTTTCGCATGACGACGCCGGCAAGGGTGGACCGCTCCCGTCCCGAGTAACTCTCGGCGATACCGAGAGCGCGGAGCCCCTGTTTGGCTACGTGCATACGAAGCCCTTATGTTGCTCAATCGGATATAGTACTCCGATGAACATCGAGCGAGATGAGGTCTGTATCTTCATCCCCACGTTAAACGAAGCCCCGACGATCGCCGAACTGGTCGGGGAGTTCAGGGAGCGCGGTTTTCGCCATGTCCTCGTCATGGACGGGAACAGCACCGACGGGACACCCGATATCGCCCGGTCCGCGGGAGCGGTCGTCCGGACGCAGACGGGGAAGGGGAAGGGCAACGCCATCATCGAGGCAGTGGAGGCCATCGATAAGCCCTACGTGCTCATGCTCGACGGCGACGGCACGTACGCGCCGGAGGATGCGGAGCGGATGCTCGCCCCCCTTGCCCAGGGATTCGACCACGTCATCGGCGACCGCCTCGCCGACCCCGACGGCGGGGCGTTCACCCGGTTGAACCTCCTCGGCAACCAGATTCTCAACCATATGTTCAGGATTGCGCACGGCCGCGACCTCCGCGATATCCTCTCCGGCTACCGTGCCTTCACCCTCCAGTCGATCCGGCAGATGACCCTCAAAGAGGCGGGATTCGAGATCGAGACGGAGATGGCGGTCGAGGCGGTGCGGCACGGGCAGCAGATCACGGTCGTCCCGGTCCGATACATCGCGAGGCCCGGTACCGTCACGAAACTGAACCCCGTCCAGGACGGCGCGAGGATCTTCTCGACGATATACCGGCTCGCGAAGATGAACAACCCGATCTTTTACTTCGGGATCATCGGCCTCTTCATCTCGCTCGTGGGGGGCGTCATCGGTATCTACGTCGTCTACGAGTGGCTCAGGAACATCGAACACCTGCCGCTCACCATCCTCACGGTCCTCCTGATCACCATAGGCTTTCAGATCTTCATGTTCGGGGTCATCAGCGACATGCTGCTCGGGTTCCACCGCGAGACGCTCCGCCAGATCGAGCAGTTGCAGGAGGCTTCAAAGCCTCCCCGATAAGAAGAGTATCCGGCAGGCGTACTCGGCGATCGAGGTGTAGATGTACGCCTCATCGAGCGTTTTTCCGGCACCGAACGTCCCGTGCCCGCGGACGATGACGATGTGGCCGTCACGGAGCGCTTCTGCGACGTTTCTCGCGATCTCCTCAGAGCCGGGGCTCCCCGTGACGACCGGGATCTCCGGGCAGAGCATCCCCCCCTCGCTGTCGGCCGGCCGGAGGGTATCGGTATCAAGCGAGGCGGCGACGGCGTGGACCGGGTGGGCGTGGACGATCGCCTGGTGGGGAGTCTCCCGGTAGACTGCCCGGTGGACCCGGTACTCGCTTGAGGCCTCACGAGGGGCGTCTCCCGTCTCCGGGACATAGACCGGCATCTCGCGGGCGTCGAGGTACGCGCCGGTCCGGGTGATATAAAAACCCCCATCCCCCCGGACGCTCATGTTCCCGAAGTTCGCTCCGACAAGCCCTTCACGGAAGAGCCGCAGTCCGATCCGTTCGAATTCCTGATCCAGCATTCTCTATTCCCTGATGAGTATGTTGGCGCGGCGAGGGATATCTGCATGCCTCTTCGGGGTCCGGGACGAGCGCACGGGGCGGTGAGGTGTCGGACGGGTTGTGGGGGTGTGGTGGCGTTGCTATAGGATCGGGCACGGATCCACCGGGACCTGCACTTCGCTAACGCCATGAGGAAGCCCCCCTGGAAGTCAACCCACTGAATTCCCTTCGCGACTCGAAGCCTGATGACTTCTCACGCTCTGGTCCTGATGGATCATCGCGGCTCGAAGCCTGATGGCTTCTCACGCTCCGGTCCTGATAGACCATCGCGGCTCGAAGCCTGATGGCTTCTCACGCTCCGGTCCTGATAGACCATCGCGGCTCGCACTTCGCGTGAGGCCGTCATCGCTACCCGCACCAGGCCGGATACCTCACGCGGAGCCGCGAAGAGCGCGAAGTGCGACTTCACCAGAGGGAAGAGGTGTTCAGCTACCGGGCACGGGCCATCAGTCCGCCCCGGACCCGAGATCTGCCCGGGAGGTCGGTCGGGCAACACCCCGCGCCATCCTCCCGGATAACGAAAAACAGCTTATACAAACCTGACGCCGACGTCCCTCATCCTGTTGAAACGAGCGATGTTGAGGAGGAGCGGCGTGACGCTCTCGACGATGGATGCGGCCGCAAGCGGCCCCCCGTCGTAGGCGCGGAGGCTTGAGACGGAGTTGACGATATCCATGACTTTGTGCTTCGCTCCATCGTCGTCGCAGCAGACGGCGACCGAGTAGTCGAGTTCTTCGTCGAGCATCTTCCACTTGTTCGCGGCGATGTTGTTGAACGCGGCGCAGACGGTCGTGCTCTCCGGGAGCATCCCCTTGATCATCATCGCGGCGGAACCCTCCGGCGGAGGAGCGTAGTAGAAGTAAGCCGTCCGCTCGATCGGGTTGACGGGGGTGACGACGATCTTCCCCTCAAACCCGGTCAGGGTCTTCAAGGTGGGAGTCACGTGCTTGAACGGGATCGCGAGGACGATGATATCCGCCTCGTCGACCGCCTGCTGGTTGCTGGCGCCGACGAGGCTGCACTGCATCCCCTGGACCTGCAGCGTCTCCCGGCAGGTGTCGCAGGTCGCGACCGCCTTTATCTCCTCGCGCGACCCGACGATCACATCGTACTTCGGAGAGAGCCGGAGTGCCATGCCCTCCCCGATATCTCCAGTTCCGCCGACGATGCCGATCTTCACTGCTCCACCAGCGGTTTTAAGATGCTCTCAAGCGTGCCGAGGTCCTGGACGCCGACCAGTTTCCGGACGAGGTTCCCGTCCTTCTCGATGACGAGCGTCGGTACGAACTGGATGTCGTACTGGGCGGCATACCGCCGCGTCTCCTCGGAATCGACACCTACGTCGATCTTCCTGATCTCCACCTGGTCACCCATCTTTGCTTTGAGCTCGTCGATGATCGGTGACTGCTGGTGGCACGGGCCGCACCACTCGGCAAAGAAGTCCATTAAAACCGGTTTTGCCATAAAACTATACCCCGTTCACACATTGTGTGTGAACGGGGCAATAAAGGTTGTGTAGGGTTCTATTTGGAGAGGATCGCCATGATTATCTTCCCGTAGGCGGGCCTCGTGACAAGGACGCCGATCAGGACACCGAGTATGGTGATGATGGCAAAGCCCCGGAGCGTCGAGAGATCCATCAGTGCCAGCGGGAGCATGGCGATGAAGACCGTCGCTGCGGCGATGGCGATGATGCCGAACGCCCGCCCGTACCGCTTCATGTAGAGGTTCTGCGACGGGACACGCCCTTCGTGGAGAACCTCGTCCGTGATGATGACGAGCTGGTCGATGCCGGTACCCACCACCGCGATCAGGCCGGCGATCGTGGCGAGGTCGAGCTGGATGATGTACCGGGAGATCCCGAGCAGGATGATGATCTCTGCAAAGTTGATGGCCACCATCGGGATCACGATCGCCGGCTCGCGGTAGCGGTAGTAGACGACGACCGCAACGGTGAGCAGCGCGAGCAGTCCGGCAAGGGCGACCGTCATCTTGAACTGATCGCCGAGCGACGCAGGTACCGAGCCGGAGCCGACGATATCCACCTGCACCGGCAGGGCGCCGGCACGGAGGTGGATCTCGAGGGTCATCGCATCCTCAAGCCCGGCGTCGCCGGCCCCGGTGCTCGCGGAGAGCGACCTGACCGGGCCGGACCGGAGCTCCGCCGCAAGCCCGCTGGAGAGAGGAGCGCTGTAGACGGTCTCGTTATCGAGGAGCATCACAAGCTGGTGGGCTTCCGGGTTGTTGACCGCGCCGTGGCTGATGGCGGCATTCCGGAAGGCCTGCGCACCCGCCTCGGAGAGCGTGAACCCGACGCCCCACTGCTGGGTCCCGGGCTCCCTCTGCGGCACGCCGACGCTGGTGATCTGGTCTCCGTAGAGGACGTGCTCGGTCTGGTTTCCGGTAGTCTGGATCCGGATCTCGAAGAGACCCTGCGTGCCGACGATCTCCTGCGCCGTCGCCATGTCAACGCCGGCAAGCTCTATCCGGACGTACTGCGGATACTCGCTTCCCGTCGGGGTGAGAAGGTTGATCCTGGCGTCCTGCATGCCGAGAGCGTTCACCTTCTCGTTCAAGATCCGCTTCACCTCATCCGCGGTGAAGGCGGATACGCCCTCGTGGTAGGTGACGATCGTGGCGCCCGACGCCGCGAAGAGCGGTTCGAGCTCGGCCCGCGAGACCTCTTTTCGGATCTCGATGTGGTTCTCGTCGATCCGGATGACGTCTGCCTCAAGGCTCGTCTGCAGGTTCTCGATGAGGTCTCCGACCGAACCGTCGGTCGAATACGCGACGACCACGGACTGGAACTCCAGCTGGAGCCACGAGCCGCCCTCGAGGTCGAGGCCGAACTGGAGGTTCCCCTCAAGCCCTCTCTCCGGATTCGGGGGTGCAAGGTAGATGCCGACGAGGGAGGCGACGATCAGGACGAGCAGCAGGGCTACACGCCAGTCCTTGACAAGGTTCTTGATGGTTTCGCTGTTCATTTCTTACCCTCCCGGAGGATGTACGCCTTGAGAATCCCGGCGTTCAGCATCCAGGTCATCATCATGTCGACAAAGAGCCCGATGATGAGGACGCCTGCGATCTCGCTGATGATCTGGATCTGTCCCGCCGTGGCGACGACCCACATGGCCGCGATGGCGGCAAGGGTCGTGGTCGTCATGATGATGCCGGTCCTGAAAGCCCCGGAGAGCTTCTCATCGAGCTTCCCCTTGCGCTTCAGGAGGCGCGTGGTCAGCAGGATGTCGCTGTCGACGGAGTACCCGATCAGCATCAGGAGCGCCGCCGTCGTCCCCAGAGAGAGCGGGATCCCGATGATCTGCATGATTCCGGCAGTGATGGTGATATCGGCGAAGGCCGAGAGGACGACCGCACCCGCCGGCACCACGTTGCGGAACGCTACGAAGACCACGATCGCCATCCCGATGAACGAGAAGATCAGGGCGAGGAAGGCCTGGCCCTGAAGGGTCTTTCCGAAGGTCTCGCCGATCTGGTCTATCTTTGCGTCGGGATACTGCTCGTTGATGAGCGCGACGAGGCTCCGGTACTGGGCGTCGTCCATGGGCCCGAACTGGATATATTTTCCATTCCCGAGCCCCTCACCCACAGAAAGCAGCGGGTACCCGGCGAAGGTCGCTTCTATGGTCTCCCTGCTGTCAGAGGTGAATGCGGTGACCGCCGTTCCTCCCGCGAAGTCGATGCCCGGTGTTATGGGCAGGCCGGTGGTGAGCGTGGTGTAGCCCAGCAGGACCCCGGCGAGGAGGAGAAGAACGAGGGGTAGCACTACCATCTGCCGCGGAGAGTATTTGTTGATGTCATATCCGGCAAATTCCATGCTGTATCAGTGTACGATTGTGAAAGGTTAAAGGGTTGCTCATGTCTATGCGGTGGGAATCCGGATATGCCCGGATAACGGCCCGATGGCCCTGAGTGTGCGGCAGAACGACGCTCCATCCGGCCGACGCCTCGCCGCGTGCGCCGTAGGGGTTCGCCGGCCGGGGCGAAATCCGCGAGCAGCCGACGCAGGGCGAGGAACAAAGGAGCCCATCGTGAGATATCCCGGCAAATGTCCGGATAAAAGGCGGTTTAACCCTCGAAATAGGTCCGTATGGTAAACGATCGTATTATATCCCTGATTTTACGGTTTCGTCAGACAATTGTCGCCTCAGCGAGATAATCTCCAAGCAAATGAGTGAAAAGAAAAAATATATATAAAATACAGAATCACAAGCACATATGAGATCGCCCTCGGAGTTCAAGAGAGAGATAGAGGCCCGACTCAAAGGTTATCTCTCGCGCGACCGGGACGGAATCCGGCATGAGCTCCTCAAACTCTTCGTAAAGATCAAGGCTCTCACCATCCCCCAGATCTACGAGAAACTGCAGGCACAGTTCTCCATCAGTTACCACTCCGTCGCATCCATGGTCGGGACGATCGCGTCCCGGATAGGTATTCTGCGCGTCAGGCGGAACGCAGAAGGAACAAATACCATCTATGAGTTGAAAGACCAGTACGTGGACGTGGTGGCGGGCATCCTCGGGACGACATAGCACTCCGAAACCATACTTCTTTTTTACACGCAGAACCAATATGTGGGACTATCATGCAGAGCGATAGAGGGGAGTCCGGACCATCGCAGGATATCTACATCACGGAAGATGTCCGATCGTATATCCTTGAGCGTAAACGCGACTTCAGGGTAAGCACATCCTGCAGCGGTCCCATCCTCCTGCCGACCTCGGTCAAGCCCCCGAAGGCCACCGACCTGCGGGTTCCGGTCGAGGGGTATACCGTCTACATCTCAAAATACCAGGCACGTTACATCGATTCCATCCACCGGGGAATGATTCCCATATTCTTTGAAGATTTCTGATCATGAGTTTCGAAGAACTGGACCACACGGCCGACGTCCTCATGCGGGTGCGGGGCGCGAGCATCAACGAGGTCTTTGCCGACGCAGGCCGGGCCATGTTCCAGGTGATGTACGGCCCCTGCGAGGACCGGGGTGTCGAACGGAAGGTCAGCCTCGAGGCGGAGGACCTCGAGTCCCTTCTCATCGACTACCTCTCGGAACTCCTCTTCATCACCGAGGTCGAGTACGCCGTCTTCTGCACGTTCGAGGTCGAGGTTCGGGATACCCGGCTCTCCGCCACCCTCCGGGGCGAGCCGTTCGACCCTGCGCGGCATTCGGCAGGGACGCTCGTCAAGGGCATATCTTACTTCGGGCTCGAAATCGTTAAAGAAGAAGAGGGTTACGTGGTGGAGATCATCTTCGATATCTGAGGGTTTTTCCATGCTTACCGGAATCAACAGGATCGGGGACCTCGAATGGGAGGTCCCTATCGGATATGTCCCCGGGATGCGGGTGCCGGGGCGCTTCTTCCTCTCCCCGCTGCTTGCCGAGACGCTCGAGGAGGGGGCCGTCCGCCAGCTCGCGAACGTCGCGACCCTGCCGGGGATCGTGAAGAACTCGCTTGCCATGCCCGATATCCACTGGGGTTACGGGTTTCCCATCGGCGGCGTCGCCGCGTTCGATATGACCGAGGGGGTCATATCGCCCGGCGGGGTCGGATTCGACATCAACTGCGGCGTCCGGCTGATCACGACCCCCCTGACCGAGGCCGACCTTGCGAAGAAGAAACGCGACCTGATCGAGCGGCTCTTTAACGCCGTCCCGACCGGCGTGGGGGCGAAGAGCACTCTCCGGGTCTCGAACAAGGACCTCTCCGCGATCCTGGCCGACGGCGCGGGGTGGGCGGTCGAGCGCGGGCTCGGCACAGGGGCGGATCTCGTCCGGTGCGAGGAGGAGGGCGCGATGCCGGGCGCGGACCCCGATGCCGTCAGCGCCAAGGCGCGGCAGCGGGGCATCCCGCAGTTAGGTACTCTCGGCGCCGGGAACCACTTCCTGGAACTCCAGGTGGTGAAGGAGGTCCCCGACCCGGAGGCAGCACGTACCTTCGGGGTCCACGAGGGGCAGATCTGCTTCATGGTCCACTGCGGCTCCCGGGGCCTCGGCCACCAGGTCGCCACCGATTACCTGCGGACGATCGAGGGGGCGCTTGCCCGCTACGGGATCCATCTCCCCGACCGGCAGCTCGCCTGCGCTCCGATCGACTCGCCTGAAGCCCGCGCTTACTTCGGCGCCATGGCCTCGGCCGCAAACTATGCCTGGGCGAACCGGCAGGTCATCATGCACGAGGTCCGCAAGGTCTTCTCGCAGGTCTTCGGGATCGAGTACGACGAGATGCGGCTCATCTACGATGTCGCGCACAACGTCGCGAAGTTCGAGCGCCACGATATCGGCGGCACCGCGACGGAGGTCTGCGTCCACCGGAAAGGCGCAACCCGGGCGTTCGGACCCGGAGCCCCCGGCATCCCCCGCGAATATGCCGCGGTCGGGCAGCCGGTGATCATCCCCGGGAGCATGGGGACGTCCTCCTACCTCCTCCACGGCACGACGACCGCGATGGAGAAGACCTGGGGGAGCACCTGTCACGGGGCCGGGAGGGTGCTCAGCCGGTCGAAGGCGAAGAAGGAGGTCAGGGGGCGGGAGCTCCGCGAGCAGCTTGCGGGCGAAGGCATCGTGGTGCGCGCCCATAGCGACGCCGCCCTTGCGGAGGAGGCGCCCGAGGTCTACAAGCCGAGCGGAGAGGTGGTCCGCGTCGTGCACGAGGCGGGGCTATCCGATATCGTCGCGAGGCTTGGCCCGCTCGGGGTGATCAAGGGATGACCGGCAGGACCGGGCTGCTCTGGGACAACCCCCTCATGTTCTCGCGGCTCATCGAGGACTGCGGCGCTTGCTGCGAGGCGGTCAATCCCCACATGCTCGCCTCGCCCTTCTGGCGCGGGAAGTTCGTCTCGCTCATCGTGCCGACGGGGTTTGCCAACCCGGCCTACTCGAACCTCCTCCCGGCGCTTCGGGCTGCACAGGGCCGCATCAGGCGTTTCGTCGAGGGCGGGGGGCGGCTGCTGGTCTTCGGCGCGGGCTGCTCAAGGGAGGAAGCCTACGACTGGCTCCCGTTCCCGGTGACCTACACGTTCTCCTACGGGCCGCGAGCGGTCAACTTCAACGGGGAGAGCAGGTACAACTCCCTCTTTGCCGGCTACGACCTTGCCGCCGTCGAGTGCGACGGGTCGTTTCCCGCACACGGCGGCGAGACGCTCGTGGCATCGGCCTCCGGCGAGGCGCTTCTCATCGCAAAAGCAGTCGGGGAGGGCATGATCCTGGTCTCCAGCATCCATGAGTATCCGTCGCGCGAATTCCTGAAGGAATTCTCGTGCGGCGAGAGGGAAACCTTATTCTAGTTAAACCTTGATGGAAAGTATGGGTATGACCATGGGGCACTATACCATCTCTGCATCTTCAGGCGCGCGCGATCTCGCTCCCGTTGCGCTCTGCATCCATGATCTGCTTGGTCATCTGCCTGTCACGGCGCGTTCCCGCGACCAGCCGGGCGTCCGGGTGGAGGACGGCAACGTCATCGACGAGGCATATACGGGCCCGGTCTTGGAGGAGGTCCTCCGCGAGAACGTCATAAAAAGGGTCCAGCCTCCTGCCGGTCCCTATAAAGGCATTCCGGTGGTGGTGGCGCCGGTGAGGGACAATGAGGGCAGGGCCATCTGCGCCGTCGGCATCGTCGACGTGACCGGCATCTTCGACCTTGCCGATCTCATGAGACAGAACGCGAAGATCAAAAGAGAGGTATGCGGTGAGGACCCCTGTCCGCTCCCGACCGAGTCGTCCGCAGCGAAAAGGTAATCGACATGAAGGACACGGCAATCAACCTATTGAAGATTCTCGAAGAAGCGCCTGGCCCGATATCGGGCGAGCGGATTGCAGAGCAGCTGGGTGTCACCCGTTCGGCCGTCTGGAAACAGATTCGTGAACTCAGGAGGCTCGGATACGGCATATCGTCGTCGCGGACGGAAGGCTACCGGCTCGAGTCGAAGACGAACAGGCTCCTCCCCTACGAGATCCATAAGCGGCTCCGCACCCGGTTCATCGGCAAGCAGATCCGCCACTTCGACAGCACCGCCTCGACGAGCTGGATCGGGAAGAAACTCGCCGCCGAGAACGATCCCGCGAACCTGCACGGGATGGTGATCATCGCCGAGGAGCAGACGGGCGGCGTGGGAAGGCTCGGCCGCGCCTGGGTCTCGCCTGCAGGCGGCATCTGGGCCACCATCGTCTTGAAGCCGAAAGTTCCGTTCGATCACCTCTTCATGATCACGATGGCCGGGTCGATCGCGGTCGCCCGCGCCATCCGGAAGGAGTACAACATCAGCGCCCTCATCAAGTGGCCCAACGATATCTTCATCGGAGATAAGAAGGTCGCCGGGCTCCTCCTTGAACTGGCCGCGGAGGCGGATACCGTCCACTACGCCCTGCTCGGGATGGGGATCGACGTGAACGTCGCTCTCGACGATCTCTCCTCGAACCTGAGGGATACGGTGACGACGCTCCAGGAGGAGGTCGGCCGCGAGGTCGACCGCGTGGCACTTCTTGCGCGGATCCTGCGGGAGTTCGAGCTGCGCTACCAGCAGCTGGAGGACGGGGAGTACGATTCGATCATCCGCGAGTGGAAGAGCCTCTCCCTGACGCTCGATCACCGGGTGGCGATCACGACCGTCAACAAGACCTTCGCGGGAGAGGCGATCGATATCGACGAGCACGGCGCCCTGATCATCCGCAAGGACAACGGGAAGATCGAGCGGGTCATCGCCGGGGACTGCTTCCAGCTCTAGTCCCCCGGCTCCCGCCAATCCCTGTATACTTTTTTGTTGAGACTCTATCGCTTGCACATCAACAGGATTTTTCTTGTCAACCGTCCAAAATATTCTGGTTGACATGATGCACCGCGCCCGTATCCTCGCCCACAGCAGCACGTTCATCGCGCTGATCGCTGCCGGAAGCTGGTTATCCATCCCGCTGCCCCCGGTCCCGATCACGCTCCAGACACTCTTTATCCTCCTTGCCGGTATCGTCATGAAGCGGTATGCGGCGATCCCCGTCACGCTCTTCGTCCTCCTCGGCGCGGCAGGCCTCCCGGTCTTTCACAACGGCACGGCGGGCCTCGGAGTGCTCCTCGGCCCCACGGGCGGGTTCCTGGTGGGCTTCATCCCGGCTGCCGTCATCGTCGGGCTCGCTTACGAGCGGCAGTCGAAGGCGTGCCGCGTGGGAGGCCTCCTCGCAGCGACCTTCGTGACCTACCTCTTCGGCGTCTCATGGCTCGCCTGGTCGGCGTCGCTCTCGCCGGCTCAGGCGGTCCTCCTCGGCGTCGCCCCGTTCGTCGTCGGCGAGGTCGTGAAGGTCGCGGCCGCGTACGTCATCGGGGAGCGGGTGGCGTGATCCGGATTGCCGGGCTCCGGCACCGGGTCCTCGATATCCCCGATCTCGCGCTCGAAGCCCGGCAGATCGCCGTGATCGGGGAGAACGGGAGCGGCAAGACCACGCTCCTTGAAGTCTGTGCCGGGATCGAGGAGCCCGGCGAAGGGACGGTCCGGTTCCTCGATCACCCGACTTCCGCCGTGAAGGTCGGGTGGGTGGGGGAGTTTCCGGACCGGACGCTCCTCTTCTCCCGGGTCTATGACGAGATCGCGTCGTCTCCCCGGTTCCGCCACCGCTCCTGCTCCGAGACCGACGGGCGGGTCCGGGCGGCCGCCGAGCGGGTCGGCATCCCGCACCTTCTCAAGAGATCGGTCGCGACGCTATCGGGGGGCGAGAAAGCCCTCGTCGCGCTCGCTGCGGCCGTCGCCGACGATCCCGATCTGCTCATCCTGGACGAGGCCGACTCGCACCTCGACGCCGGGACGGCGGAACGTGTGAGGGGGGTCGTCCGGGAGAGCACGGCGGCTCACGTCCTCTGGTGTACCCAGTCGATGGAGACGGCGGCCGGAGCGGACTATCTCCTCTTCATGGCAGCCGGTGCGGTCCGGCACCACGGCACACCCGAGGAGGTCTTCTCGCTGCTTGAGGAGACCTGCTTCTATCCCACGCTCTGGAGGATGCTCCGGTGAGGGTGGAGGTCGAGGGTCTCCGTTTCTCCCGCGGTTCGTTCACCCTTCGGGGCGACGGGACCTTCGGGGAGGGCGTGCACCTGGTCAGCGGGCCGGTGGGGAGCGGGAAGTCGACGCTCGCTCTTCTCCTCGCCGGCCTCCTCTCGCCCACGGGAGGGGCGATCCGGCAGCACGGCGTCTCCTCCACGCTGCTCCTGCTCCAGTTTCCCGAATACCACATCACCAGCCCGACCGTCGCCGGCGAGGTCCGGTCGTGGGGGCTCGATGCGGACGACGTGCTTCTCCGGGCGGACCTCCTCCGGCGGGCGGACGACGACCCGTTCCACCTCTCCCGCGGCGAACTCCGGAGACTGACCCTTGCCTGCGCGGTTATGCGGGACCCGGACCTGCTGATGCTCGACGAACCGTTCGGCTCGCTCGACTGTGCCGCAAAACGGACCGCCTGCAGGATGATCGAGGAGCGCGATGCGGGGATCACCATCATCTTCTCGCACGAGCAGGCGGTCCTCCCCCGGGTGGACACGATCTCCGAGGTGGAGGCCGGGACCCTGACCCCCCTCGGCAGCGTGCCGGGAGCGATCCTCCGGTGGCGGCACGCCCCCTCCTACCTCCGGTATGCCCTGGAGCAGGGGGCCAGCCCGGAGAACATCAGGCTCGCGGATGCACGGGAGGCACTATGCAGGACCCGCGGCTGAGGCTTTTTGCCGTTACGGCCCTCTCGGTTGCCGCATTTACGAGCACGGCGGGAGCCGTCGCCGCCCTCGCCTGGTGGCTGCTTTTCACGCCGCGCACAAGATCCCTCCCGCGGCCTGGGCTGCTCCTCCCCCTCGTCGCGATGATCGCCGCCACAGCCCTCGTCTCGGAATTGGGTGGCGGCGCAGGGCTCTCGTACTTTATCCGGATGACCGTGCTCCTCCTCCTCGCCGCATGGGCATACGCCGCGACGGAGGAGGGGGAGGTGCTTGCCGTCGCGGTCTGGGCGCTCGGCAACCGGATCGGGTTCGAGATCGGGCTCATCGCCGAGATGGGCCTCTCCGGTCTTGGGGTTCTGCGACAGGAGATCGACCAGGTGCGGGTTGCGATGGCGCTGAAAGGAATCCGGCCGGGACTCCGGTCGATCGTTCCGCTTGCGGTCACCCTCATCGTCACCGAGCTCCGGAGGTCCGAGGAGATCGCCCGCCTGCTGGTGGTCCGCGGATACACGCATGGGGGGCGGATCTGCCCCCGGTTCAGAAAAAGCACCGCGGATACCCCTGCAGCCCTATCGGCCCTTATCCCTCTGCTTTTATCCGTTCTGCCCGTTGGTGATGTTTTTATATTATTAGGAAGAAGTTTTTAGAGGCTTTATTGATATCTTCTCAGCCCTTCGAGGTGCAGAATTCGATGTGTGCTGCCAAATTTGATTCACTCAATATTACCGATACCACGCTTAGGGACGCGCATCAGTCGCTTATTGCCACCCGGCTCAGGACTGAGGACATGGTCCCTCTTGCCCGTGCGATCGACGAAGTCGGTTTCTTCTCTGTCGAAGCCTGGGGCGGGGCGACCTTTGACAGCTGCATCCGGTACCTCAACGACGATCCCTGGGACCGGCTCAGGATGCTGAAGACCGAACTGAAACGCACCCCCATCCAGATGCTCCTGCGGGGCCAGAACCTCGTGGGCTACCGGCACTATCCCGACGACGTGGTCGAGAGGTTCGTCGAGGTATCGTCACGAAACGGTGTCGATATCTTCCGGGTCTTCGATGCGCTGAACGATATCCGGAACATGAAGAAGGCGATGGAGGAGGTCAGGAACGTCGGGGCGCACCTGCAGGGCGCGATATCCTACACGACGAGCCCGGTCCACTCCGTCGCGACATTCATCGATATGGCGGAGGAGCTCTACGCGCTCGGGTGCGACTCGATCTGCATCAAGGACATGGCCGGCCTGATCATGCCCCACGACGCCCGGGATCTGATCTCCGGGATCAAGGGGCGGGTGGACGCAAAGGTCTGCCTCCACTCCCACTGCACGAGCGGCGTCGCACCGCAGAGTTACCAGGCGGCGATCGATGCAGGCGTGGATATCCTCGATACGGCGATGTCGCCGTTCGCCCTCGGCACCTCCCAGCCCCCGACGGAGAGCGTCGTGGCGAGCGTTGCCGGGACGCCCCGCGACACGGGGATCGATCTCATCCCGCTCAGGAACGTCCGTAACATCTGTCAGGACCTGCGGGAGAAGTACGGGCCGCTCTTCTCCCCGATCACGGAGAGGGTCGACTCCGATGTGTTGATCTACCAGCTCCCCGGCGGGATGATCTCGAACCTCGTCTCCCAGCTCAAGGAGCAGGACGCGCTCGGCCGCCTGGACGAGGTCTTCCGCGAAGTCCCGCGAGTGAGGAAGGATCTCGGCTACCCGCCGCTCGTGACCCCGACGAGCCAGATTGTCGGGACCCAGGCGGTCTTCAACGTCCTCATGGGCGGGGAGCGCTACCAGAACGTGACCAAAGAGGTGAAGGACTACGTCCTCGGCCTCTACGGGCGTTCGCCCGCCCCGATCAGCCCGGAGGTGCGGAGACTGATCATCGGCGACCAGGAGCCGGTCACGGTCCGGCCGGCAGACCTCCTCACCCCCATCTACGAGCAGATGCGGGCAGAAGCGACGGAGCAGGGCCTCGTCAGGCGTGAGGAGGACGTCCTCACCTACATCCTCTACCCGAGCATCGCCCCCTCGTTCCTGAAGGGCGAGCGCCAGGCCGAAGTGATCCCGCAGCCGGTCGCCGTCGAGCCGGCGCGGGCCGTGGATATCCCGAGCGCCATGGAGGTGGAGGTGGACGGGGAGATCTTCTCCGTCCGGATCATCACCGTGGAAGGGGGTTCGGTCACAGCGCCGTCGGCAGCTGCGTCGGCAAAGGAGAGGATCCCACGCGGGGATGTCGCCGGCGGCGTCAAGAGCAACATGCAGGGCATGGTCCTGAAGGTGCTGGTCGAGCGCGGGAGCGCCGTGAAGAAGGGAGACACGCTCATCGTCCTCGAGGCGATGAAGATGGAGAACCCCATAAGGAGCCCGCGCGACGGAAAGGTTGTGGATATCTTCGCGAGTGCCGGGGACGTCGTGCAGAACGGCGACGTGCTGATGGTTATCGAGTGAGAGGCTGCGAGGGCGATGAAATACTTCGATAAGATCCTGATCGCAAACCGCGGCGAGATCGCCATCCGGGTGATGCGCGCCTGCCGGGAGCTCGGCATCGATACGGTCGCGATCTACTCCGAACCGGACAAGAACTCGCTCCACGTCAAGTATGCCGACGAGGCCTTCTGTGTCGGCGAGGCGCACCCGTCCAAAAGCTATCTCAACAAGGAGCGGATCTGCGACGTGGCGCGGAAGACCGGGGCGGAGGCGATCCACCCTGGCTACGGGTTCCTTGCCGAGAACGCCGGGTTTGCGAAGCTCGTCGAGGACCAGGGGCTGACGTTCATCGGGCCCTCGTGGAAGACGATCGAGGCGCTGGGTTCGAAGATCGGGTCGAAGCGGATGATGCGCGAGGCGGGCGTCCCGGTCCTGCCGGGCACGCCGGAAGGCGTCACGAGCATCGACGAGGCGAAGAAGGTCGCCGCGGAGATCGGTTACCCGGTGATCGTGAAGGCGAGCGCGGGCGGCGGCGGCATCGGGATGCACATCGTCGAGAGCGAGGGAGAGCTCGAGGAGGCGCTCGACAAGTCGATGCGGATCGCCCAGTCGGCCTTCGGGGACCCGACGATCTTCGTCGAGAAATACCTCACGAAACCGCGCCACATCGAGATCCAGATCCTTGCCGACGCGAACGGCCACACCCTTCACCTCTACGACCGCGAGTGTTCGATCCAGCGCCGGCACCAGAAGCTGGTCGAGGAGGCGCCCTGCCCGATCATGACCCCGGACCTCCGGGACCGGATGACTGCCTCCGCCATCACGGCCGCGAAGGCGGCGAACTATAAGAACGCGGGCACGGTGGAGTTTCTCTACTCAAACGGCAACTACTACTTCATGGAGGTGAACACCCGGCTGCAGGTGGAGCACACGGTCACGGAGTTCATCACCGGGATCGATATGGTGAAGCAGCAGATCGCGATCGCCGCAGGCGAAGACCTCGCGATGGGCCAGGAGGACGTCACCATCCGGGGGCACGCGATCGAGTGCCGGATCAACGCGGAGGACCCGTTGAACAACTTCACGGCCGACCCGGGCAAGATCGTCCGCTACCGGTCGCCGGGAGGCCCGGGGATCCGGGTCGACTCGGGGATCCACATGGGCTACGCCATCCCCGCGCACTACGACTCGATGATCTCGAAGCTCTGCGCCTGGGGGTCCGACCGCGAGGAGGCGATCCAGCGGATGCGCCGGGCGATCTACGAGTACGTCATCCTGGGCGTGAAGACGACGCTCCCGCTCCACTACGCGATCATGCAGAACGCCCACTTCATCGCGGGCGATACCCATACGCACTTCCTCAAGGAGGAGCATATCGCAGCGAGTCTCCGGCGCTACCTCCACGACGAGGAGGCCCGGATGCAGACCCTGGCCGCATCCCTCCGCCAGGGGAAGCACGTCGCGGCGATCACGGCTGCGGTGGACATCTACCTCCGGAAGACCGCGAAGTGAGCCTCTTCAATTTTTTGGAGGGGCCACAAGGTTTATTTGTCAATACGTCATTGTTATACTGCACTTTGTGCGCTGCGGTGGCCTAGCCGGTTAGGGCGCCAGACTCATAGGGTTTTGAGCAAAAACGGAGCGTCCAGACCTGGGACATCTGGAGATCGTGGGTTCGGATCCCACCCGCAGCATAATCTTAGCACGTTCGTAATCCAATTTTGCAAAGAAGCCTTTTCCTTCGAGATTTCTCTCTCACGATCCTACTCCACTATCGAGGATAAAGACCTTTTTCATGTGCGCGATGCCGCACTGCTTCATAACTGAGGGTCCGTTCGACTGTGCTTTGGTCACGGCAACCTCCCGGCAGAATTGCCGGGAGGTCATGGTTATATTTACTTATACAACTAAAAGCCACTCATGCCAGCGTGTAAACCGAGCACACACAGTCCCCAGCTCGACACGATCCGGATGGTCGAAGAGTTCATTCAGGAGCACAGCGGCGAATACAAACGGCGGGCCTTGTGGGAGAACCTGCCGAAGAAGATGATGTACCAGACGTTCAAGACGATCATCGAGTATCTCCTGGAGTCGGGGAAGATAGCGAGTGATTCACGGGGGACGATCTGCTGGATTCACGACCCGGAACTGGTCCGGAAGTATGCAATGCGCGAAGACCTGCGGTTCTGATGAAGTGTCGCATCTATTTTGCAGACGAGCAGGTGCGAGAGGCCTTCCTGGCTCTTCAGGCCTCCCAGGATCCGGGAGATCGTCGGCTAGCCGAACTGCTGGTCCGGGCTCTCGGCAGAATCGCGGCAGATGCCTTCTGCGGGATCCAGGTGCCGAAGAAGTTGATCCCGAAAGACTACCACCAGAAATACGGGCCGCTGAAGAATCTCTGGAAGTATAATCTCACTCGTTCGTGGCGGCTCATGTACACCGTAGCCAGCGACGGCGACACAATCGCGGTCATCATCGAGTGGCTGGACCACACCGGCTACGATCGCCGGTTCGGGTACTGAGTGTAACCTCCCTGGACCTGCGGCTCTCCCTGCTCTTGTCGCATGGATCTCAAGGTCCGGTGCATATTCATCGACCAGCACCCGGAGGCTGAGGTCGCTGTCGGCTGTATTCGTCCCTTGTCCATAACTTCCGTAAACCCCTATACCCCGGATATTCCGGGAACGGAACCACCGTCATAAGGAGATCGGTGTTGAGCAGGCGCTTCGCCGCCAGACTCCGGGCATTCTGGTTCCAGGTGTATTCCCGGCAATGTTGTACGCAAAAGCCGTTCTTAGCCAGCAGGCGCAGGTAGCGTGAGACAAGAGGTTTTGAGGTCCCTGTTGCCCCGGGAACTGCTGTCGCTGTTACTGGACTCCGTTTGGCAACATACCGAAGGATGCGTATCCTCTCCTTGGTTTTGAAGAGTTCGATAAAGACCGTTTTTCCATGCCGCTCCTGTCCGTGAACAGGTGTTTCCAGAATGAAAACAAAATGTTTCTGATTCGGAAACTTCTGCGGGCGGAGGTGCATCGCTCGGGGTCCCGTTCGCGCTAATTCCGAAGCCGAGGCGTGAGACTGGTAGACTCTACTGCGGACGGCAACATTCATCATCTCCTCACCCCCAGGTACGATCAGGAGGCAAGCAGAACCCGTATGGCAGCCCGGACGCAGCGTGAAGAGAAGAGCGAGTTCGTCGCGAAGCTTGAGGGAGTTCTCCCGGATCTCCGGGAGCGGTTCGGTGTCACGAAGATCGGCATCTTCGGATCTACCGCACGAGGAGAGGAACGGCCCGATAGCGACGTGGATGTGCTGGTCGAGTTTGCACCGGGGCAGACGACGTTTCGGAACTTCATGGAACTTGCGTTTTACCTGGAGGACCTCTTCGGACGCCGGGTAGACCTCGTCACCGAACAGGGGCTCAGCCGATACATCCGGCCCTATGTCGAACAGGAGGTGGTCTGGTGTGATGCGTGACGAACTTTTTCTCCGCCATATCCTTGACGAGATCGTGCTTCTCCGTGAGATCGGTAGAGATCTGACGTACGAGGAGTTGCTTCGTGACCCGATACGACAGCATGCGATCGTCCGGGCAATTGAGATCATCGGAGAGGCTACGAAGAACATCTCCGAGCACCAAAAAGAGCAGCATCCGGAGATTCCCTGGAGGCTGATGGCCGGATCGCGGGACAAGCTGATTCACGCATATTTTGAGGTAGACTGGAGGATTGTCTGGGCTATTCTCAAGACCTAGATCCCGGTTCTCGAACCGAAGGTTCAGGCAGTTCTGCTCGCTCTTGACGCATCAACCAGAAATGGTGAGTGAAAGATCCATTGAGTTTCAAATCTCGATCTTTGGTAGAGGAACTGGCCGTCCTCCCGAACAGGGCCTTCGAGGCGATGTTCGTCAACGCTTGTTGCGCCACGCGGGTTCAAAAGAGGCAGATCCCGGACGTCCGGAAAAAACCGGACGTGCGGTTCACCGTCGACTCTGCCCGCTGAGCCAGTCCACGATCACGCCGAGAGCCTCCGGGTCGAGCCTGCGCCCTTCGCTGTTGTATCGTGCTCCGACGTCGGCGGCGACGAGCGCATCCCGCGGTTGCTCCTCGTGCTTCAGCACATGGTCCGCATCGGGCGGGTATGCAAACGTGACGTTGCCGTCCCGGGCAGCCGCACTCTCCAGCGCACCGCCGTCTGCCTGCCAGTCGGCCTGGATATCCTTCTTCCCGATAACGACGAGGACGGGTTCCGTCACCTTCGCGAGGAGGGCAGCCGGATCGCTCGACCAGAGCTCCCGCGAGAAGGGCAGGTTGACGGGACTTGCCAGACTGAGGAGCAGGCCCCTCATCCCTTCCGGGAGAGAGGGATCGGGCGTCACCGGCTGCCCTGCCATGAAAGCGGCGATGGCGGCATCGTATTTGTTCATCAGGAGATCGCCGTCTTCCAGGCTCGCTGTCCGGGCAAGGAGCTGGCTGCGGGCCACCTGCCCGACGGAACGGCCGGGGGCGCCGGTGAGCACGAGGCCTGCGAATCGCCGGTCCATCGCCTGCAGCTGATAGTTCAGGGCGTGGATGGTTCCTTCGCTGCTGGTCAGCACGAACAGCCGGCCGGGATCCATATCTCCATCGGAGCAGAGGGCGTCGACGGCACCGATCAGTTCGTCGAGGTGGCTCTGCATGCTGATCCTGCCCACGAGCCGGCGGACATTCTCCTGTGCATGCGGTCCGGAGGCCCGCTTGTCGTAGCGCAACGTCATGAACCCCTCATGGGTAAGGGCCTCGGCCATCAGGCGGCCGCTGCAATTGGTGCCCGGGATCAGGGGGGAGCACCAGTCACGGTCGGTCGGCCCGCTCCCGGCGACGAAGACGACTCCCGGGTGAGGGCCCGTGCCTAGAGGCCGGGTCAGGGTGCCCCGGACAGGAATCCCGTCCACGTCCCACGCGACCTCCTCGGATATGAGCGTCATGATGCACCCCTGGCGCGGGAATGGTATTAATATCTACGAGCGAGGCGCGTTTCCGCGCCTTCGTGACCGCCGGTTCGGAGGCGGTCTATCGCATGAATCCGGGCTGGGTCTACTCGCAGGTGATCCTAACCTGGATGCCGGGCGGAGAGGTCATCGAGCGGTTCGGCACGGCCGGGCTCCTCTCCCCCGACAACCATCTCCTCGCTGTCCGGGAACTGAAAAAGATCTGCATGGTCCTCTTCCTATCCTGCAGCACCTGCAGCCGTGCCGGTAATCCGGGCATACCCGTCGCACAACCCAATCACGGATCGTACTCGCGAGCACCAGCCCCGCCCATGCACCGGCATTCAGTTACTTTTATGATGACTGACCGGGATGTGAGGGTCGTTCCCACCGACGGCCGGCAACCTGCGGCGCAGCAGTGCAGGGCACCGGCCAGGGTGAGGGGGATGCAGGTGAGGGTGTATGGATGAGAGAAGGAAGGTAAACGAGAAGAGCAAACAGGAGCAGCTGGACAAGGTCCGCGAAGACCCGGAGCGCGAATATCTCACGACGAACCAGGGGGTCCGGGTGAGCCACACCGACGACTCGCTCAAGGCGGGAGAGCGGGGGCCGACACTCCTTGAAGACTTTCATTTCCGCGAAAAACTGACGCACTTCGACCACGAGCGGATCCCCGAGCGGGTGGTCCACGCCCGGGGATCGGGCGCTCACGGCTATTTCCAGGTCTACGAACCGATGACCGAGTATACGCGAGCAGGGTTCCTGCAGGACCCTGCGAAGAAGACGCCGGTCTTCGTCCGGTTCTCGACCGTCGTCGGATTCAGGGGGTCTGCCGATACGGTCAGGGATGTCCGGGGGTTCGCGACGAAGTTCTACACGGAGGAGGGGAACTACGACCTGGTCGGGAACAACATGCCTGTCTTCTTCATCGTGGACGCGATCAAGTTCCCCGACCTCGTCCACGCCATCAAGCCGGAGCAGCACCACCAGATGCCGCAGGCCTCCGCCGCCCACGACACCTTCTGGGACTTTGTCGGGAACCTCCCTGAGATCACGCATATGATCATGTGGGTCCTCTCAGACCGCGCGCTCCCGCGGAGTTACCGGATGATGGAGGGCTTCGGGGTCAACACCTTCCGGTTCGTCAACGCCGAGGGGAAGGCGCGGTTCGTCAAGTTCCACTGGCGGCCGCTGCTCGGCGTCCACTCGCTCGTCTGGGACGAGACCCAGAAACTGGCCGGAAAGGACCCGGACTTCAACCGCCGCGATCTCTGGGAAGCGATCGAGATGGGAGACTACCCGGAGTTCGAGTTCGGGGTGCAGATGATCGAGGAGGCGGACGAGCACAACTTCGACTTCGACATCCTGGACGCGACGAAGATCTGGCCCGAGGAGGAGGTGCCGATCCGGTGGATCGGGAAGATGATCCTGAACCAGAACCCGGACAACTTCTTCGCGGAGACTGAGCAGGTCGCCTTCTGCCCGGCGAACATCGTGCCGGGGATAGACTTCTCAAACGACCCGCTCCTGCAGGGCCGGCTCTTCTCCTACCTCGACACCCAGCTGATCCGCCTCGGCGGCCCGAACTTCCAGGAGATCCCGATCAACCGGCCGCTCGCGCCCGTCGCGAACAACCAGCGCGAGGGCTACAACCGGATGACGATCAACAGGGGCGTGACGAGTTACTTCCCGAACGCGCTCGGCGCAAACAAACCCCGGCCGGCATCGGTGAAGGAAGGGGGCTTCGCCCACTACCAGGAGAAGATCGATGCGAGGAAGATCCGCGCACGGAGCGAGAAGTTCAACGATCACTTCAGCCAGGCGAAACTCTTCTGGAACAGCATGTCCGACGCCGAGAAAGAGCATATCGTCAAGGCCTTCCACTTCGAGCTCGGGAAGGTCTCGGACGAAGGGGTCCGCAAGCGGGTGGTGGACCTCATCAACAACGTCGACGGCAACCTCGCGATACGGATCGCAGAGGGGATCGGGGTGCCGCCTCCCGCAGAGAAGGGCGCGTCGCCCGGCACGAAGAAGTCGCCGAACCTCAGCCAGGAGAGGACTATCAAGGATACCGTCAAGAGCAGAAAGGTCGCGATCCTCGCCGTGGAGGGGTATAACCACGACGAGGTGATGCAGGTCAAGCAGGTGCTCAAAGACGGCGGGGCTCACCCGCTGATCGTCTCGCAGTTCCTCGGCAAGATCAGGTCCGCCGACGGAAAGGAGATGGAAGTGGACAAGAGCTACGTCACGACCGGCTCCATCATGTACGACGCCGTGTACGTCCCGGGCGGGAAGCACGCGGAGACCCTGAAGAACCAGGGCTATGCGATCCACTTCGTCAACGAGGCCTTCAAGCACTGCAAGCCGATCGGGGCGATGGGAGAGGGGATCGAACTCCTGAAGGCGTCGGATATCAAGGGCGTGGCCTTTGCCGACGCCGGCTCCGGGGGAGAGGCCGTGGCCGAGATGGGGGTCGTGACCTGCGGGAGCCGGGGGGACGTGAACTCGTTTGCCGGAAAGTTCAAGACGGCCATCGCTCAACACCGTCACTGGGACCGGGAGAAGAAGGAGCAGGTCCCGGCCTGACGCGGCCTCTCTTTTTTTCATCAGCAGAGCGAGAGAACGATCCTTACTGGCTGATTGGCTCCCTCTCCTCGATGAGGATCCGGTAGACCGTCACAACCCAGGTCAGGATCAGCGGCCCGAAGACGAAGCCGAAGAGCCCCATCACGTGCAGGCCCCCAAAGATCCCGATCCAGAGGATGACCGGGCTGATCCCGGTGTGCCCGCCCATCAGGATAGGACGGATGTAGGCGTCGGGAAAGGCCGCGACGACGGGATACCCGACGGCGATGAGGAGTGCGGCACGGACGATATCACCCTCAATCACGGCAAGGAGGGCAAGGAGGATCATGATGAACGAAGGCCCTATGATGGGCACCAGCTGAAAGGCGCCCGTGATGAAGGAGAAGAAGAGGATGCGGTCGTATCCCATGAGGTAGAAGAACGGGATGGCGATGAAGAACGTGATTGCGGCGACGATGACCTCGACGATGTAGATCGCGTGGAGCGTATCCACCGACCGTGCCGAGACCTCTTCGACGGCGTAGCCGAGCCGCTCCGGCAGCCTCTGCCGGATCTCGGCGTAGACCTTCTCTCCGAAGAGCAGGGCCAGGTAGAGGATCAGGAAGAATGTTGCGGCACGGAGAAAGAGACCCGGAGCCGCAAATGCCTGCACGGCCAGATACTCAAGGCCTCCGGCCATCCCTGCATCCAGCCCTCCCCGGATGGTTTCTGGGGGGATGAATGGCAGGAACTCAAGATCGCCGGCCTGAATCTCGCCGACGGCCGAGGCGATGCGTGCCGCCGTATCCCTGAGGTAATCGATATTCTGGTAGAGTATGCCGACGACGAAGAGCCCCAGGATCAGGAGGAGGGCAAAGGCCGTGATCGTCGTCACCATGGCGGCGAAAGGGGCGCCGAGCCTGCGGTTCAGCCATCGTTTGAGCGGCATCGCGACCACGGCGAACGTCAAAGATAAGACTATCACGTCGAGGAGCGGCCGGAATACCACGATCGCAACGATGAAGATCGCGGCTGCCAGGAGGAGATCCTCGTAGCCGCGGAGGAAGTGGTCTCTGTCCATGAGCCGTCGTGAGTAGACCGACGAGGTGATAATGGGTGAGGGGGAGGTGCTGGTTCGATACACTTCCTCACCTCCGGCGGGGAAGAGAGACCGCCCCGGAAGGGGGGCTGTCCCGGAAAATTCTCCGGGCGGCGGCATCCGGGCAGGCGTTCTTCTCCTCCCGGTCGGGATGGGCATCCTGCTCACCTACGGCAGATGCCTCGGACGGTATCTTCAGGAGCGTCGCGGTGATCGCCGTCTCCGGCATCACCTCTACCGCGTGCTCTCTCATCCTGCCTGCCGTGCTTCTGACAGAACCCTCCCGTGGGTCAGACTCCGGTGCCTTATCTGCCTCTGCAGCAGATCGTACCTGGTGGACTGCAAACCGCCCCGGGAGGCAGAAGGCCCGGCCCGGCGCAACCGTTATGTGTATGAAGCGCGAAATAGTCTGCTTCTTCCCGGCGCCGACCGAAGGTGCCCGGGAGAACCACGATTTCTCTTCTCCCGGCCCCTATTACGAGAAAACCTGATCTGAAGGATACCTATGAGCGAAATCACCCCCCTCACATCCGATCCGCAATCGACCGAACGAAAGGACGCGATCACCGAAGGTGTCGCCGTCCTCACCGGCGACCCGAAGCGCGCCGTCCTCAAGATCGCCGTCCCGATCATGGTCGCCATGCTCTTTCAGGCGGTCTATAATCTTGCCGATGCCGTCTGGGTCGCCGGCCTCGGTCCGGATGCCCTTGCCGCCGTCGGGTTCATCACCCCGATCTTTCTGATCTTCATCGGTCTTGGGAGCGGGCTTGGGGCCGGCGTCACCTCGGCCGCCTCCCGCCGCATCGGGGCCGGGGATAAGGCAGGGGCGGACAGCGTAGCCATGCACGGCATCGTCATCGTGCTCGCCCTCTCGGCCGTCGTCACCCCCGCCCTCCTCTTCTTCATCGAGCCGCTCGTCCTCGCCCTGGGGGCCGGGGAGACCGCGGCCTACGCCGTCGAGTACGGCAGCATCATCTTCGCCGGGACCGTATTCCTCCTCTTCGCCGATATCCTCTACGCCGTCTTCACGGCCGAAGGGAACACCCGGAGGACGATGTACGCCGTCGCCGCCTCCGCGGTCCTCAACATCGTCCTCGATCCCATCCTCATCTACGGCGCGGGCATGGGCATCGCCGGTGCCGCCTGGGCTACTCTCATATCGATGGGTGCCGTCTGCGCTCTCCTCCTCTCCTGGTTCCTGGTCCGGAAGGACACGTATATTGCCATCGATTGGAGGCGCTTCATCCCGGAGTGGCGCACGACGGTCGATATCCTTGCCGTCGGCATCCCCACCAGCCTTGAGTTCGTGCTGATGTCGGCCGCCACGATCGCGATCAATGCGATCCTCGTCCACGTTGCCGGGCCGGATGCCGTCGCCGTGTACACCGGCGGGTGGCGGATCGTCTTCTTCGCCCTTATCCCCTTCATCGCGATGTCCATCGCCGTCGTCTCGGTGGCGGGCGCGGCTTACGGGGGCAGGAAGCACGAGAAACTCCTGGTTGCTCACTCCTTCGCGGTCAGGGCGGGCATCCTCATCGGTCTCTCTCTCTCCCTCGCCACCTGGTTCTTCGCGCCCGCGATCTCCTGGATCTTCGCCTACTCGGCCGACAGCGCACACCTTGCGGGCAGTATTACCGCCTTCCTGATGACGATGTGTTTCTTCTATCCCTTCGTCTCGCCGGGCATGATCTCCGCCGGGGTCTTTGAGGGGACCGGGAGGGGGCTCTTTGCCCTGGCACTTGAATTCTTCAGGAACCTCGTCGCCACCGTGGCCATCGTGTACTTCTTTGCGATCGTCCTTGACCTCGGTGAGGCCGGGGTCTGGTGGGGGATCGTCGTCGGCAACATTCTCGGCGGGATCGTCGGATACGGCTGGGCCCGACTCTACATCGCCCGTCTCATCGCCGTGAGCCGGAAAGCAACAGCGGCCGCCGCCTGAACGGGGCGGCGGTGCGACCGCCACCTCCGCCCCCCCGCCGGGGTGACCCGGTGTTGATCTCACCGGCATACGTCGCTTTGCTCCTGTGCCTGGTGAGCATCAGGCAGCATTTTAAAGAGCAGCCCTATATATTCAGGATGCCGCCATACGTGCGAAAAAGCCGTGGGTGAGATCTCTTGAGCTCGAATAACCACAGGGAGGCTCTGGAAGCGAGATACCGTGACCGGATCGTGGTCAATCCCGACTTGAGCCGGAGACTGGTAAGTTTCCAGGCTAACAGGAAGATTCCATTCTACAGGTTATTCAGTTACAAAGAAGGCTTCTCGGCAGATATGGTGAAGATGTTCATCCGGGATTACCCGGAGCGGACGGGGGTGATCCTGGACCCCTTCGCCGGGGCGGGCACGACGCTCTTCTCAGCACAGGAATGCGGTTTTGACTCGATCGGGATAGAACTCCTGCCCGTAGGGGAGTTCGCTGTCCGCGCCCGGCAGGCTGTCGGGCGCCTGAGTTTCGGCGAATTGAGGGAGGCCGCCTCTCACCTTGGACGCATCTCGTTTGAGGCCTCGCCGATCGATGAAGCCCACTCGTTCAAGCACCTTACCATAACGCGGGATGCCTTCCCGGAAGAGAACGAGCGCAAACTGAACGCTTTTCTGACATACGTGAACGAGCGGGTGGAGCCGGAGGACGTCAGGGTCGTCCTGATCTTTGCGGCCTTCTCGATCCTCGAACAGATCAGCTACACGCGCAAAGACGGGCAATTTCTGCGGTGGGACCGGCGGTCGGGGAGGGTCGGGGCGACCTATCATAAAGGCAGGGTGCTTGCCTTCGAAGACGCGCTCTTTGAGAAACTAGACCGGATTCTTGCCGATATCCGCGGTCGTGGGGGGGCCGCCGCGCGCGGGGCATCGGAGGGCACGACCATGGAACTCCGGAGAGGGTCGTGCTTTGAGATCCTGCCGACGATGCCGGACGGTTCTGTCGATCTTGTGATATCGTCACCTCCCTACTGCAACAGGTATGACTATACGAGGACGTATGCACTGGAACTGGCGTTTCTCGGCGTCGGCAACGGCGCCGTCATGGAGTTGAGGCAGTCGCTGCTCTCGTGCACTGTTGAGAACCGGGAGAAGATCGATCGTATCCGGCAGGTCTATGTTGAGGGCGACCGGCTGGATGCCTTTGAAGATGCCGGGCGCGCATTCCGATCGAGCAAGGCCCTTCATGAGGTCCTTGCGATCCTGGAAGAGTATCATGGCCAGAGAAAGCTGAACAATCCGGGCATATACCGGATGGTCAGGAACTACTTCTACGAGCACTCGTTCGTGATATTCGAGATGGCGCGCCTGCTCAAAGAGGGCGGCCGCATCTATTACGTCAACGACAATGTGCGGTATGCCGGGGAGGCGGTCCCCGTGGACCTGATACTCTCGGAGTTCGCCGAGGCGGCGGGACTGACGGTCGAGACCATCTACGCGTTGCCCGGTGGGAAGGGGAACAGCAGCCAGCAGATGGGGAGACACGGGCGGTGCGAGGTGCGCAAGTGCGTCTATTGCTGGGAAAAGTAGCACGATCCGGGGTCTGCTGGGGTGGCGGGTCTCGCGCGTGCTCCGCGATCCCGGAGATGGGGATATGCCTCTCCCGCTATTACCCTTGCGGTCCGCGCGCCGGTCATGAGGCGAGGGGCCGCGTTCATCCCCTGAAGTCGTACCGGTGATGCGCGCCCCCCGGGTCTATGTTGCCCGGAGAACGCGCGAGGCACCTGTGCCCTGGAATGTGGGGTGGAGTTCCGGTCCAATCCTGCGCGGCCTGCGAATCTATTATATACTACAAATCACAGATGTTAATCCTCACAAGGGTGAAACAGGTCGGGCCGGGAGAACGTCTTCCGGCTGATTCTGTCCATCGGTCCGGAGATCCTGTATGGAATCTCCGGGATCGGTCCTGAACCGGGAACATAATGTTTATATGCATTGAGATGCAATATTATGTCCTGCACGGGTGAAGCATGCCCCGACCTGAACTGCGCGTTCGGGCCGGGGCCTGCGATTGAGGCGGGGTTCCTCCGGGAACCGCTGCTTCAAAACCCGAAGTCTGGACGTAATGTTTATATGCAATGCAGAACAAACATTATTTCCTGCGCAGGTGCAGCAGATCTCGAACGGGGTCCGCGTTGCGGCGAAATTCCTCCGGGAATCGTCGCTTCGACACCTGAAGCAAGAACATAATGTTTATATGCAATGAAGAACAAACATTATTTCCTGCGCAGGCGACTACCTGCCCTGTTCGGGCACTCGCCTGAAATCGGACATGAAGGTTCGAGGCGAAATCCTCGAATCTGATACAGGGAGCAAATGTTTAAATATCTACAAAACAAACATTGTTTCCCTGTTATTGATGGAGACCCAACATGACCGCGCAATCGCGGGTTGGTTCTGACGTTGGCATTGGCAATGCGGAAATTTGTTCAGTAACCGCTAATTCCTCCCAAGTTTATCAGTAGTGTGCATACTTCAAATTCTGGTTGATCCTGCCAGAGGTCACTG
>NZ_WBKO01000004.1 GCF_032842345.1 Methanoculleus caldifontis
CGTCCTACCACGGCATGAACTACGAGCGGCTCAACAGGCCCGAAGCCCTCCACTGGCCCTGCCCTGCGGCCGACCACCCCGGCACCCCGATCCTCCACACGGCGAAGTTCGCCCACCCCGATGGTCTCGGCATCTTCAACCCCATCGAGTGGAAACCCCCGGCGGAAGTCCCCGATGCCGAGTACCCGTTCGTTCTCACGACCGGCCGTATCCTCTGGCACTGGCACACCGGCTCCATGACCCGCCGGTCCGCGACCCTCGACAACGAGGTCCCGACGGGATGGATCGAGATCAACCCCGAGGACGCGAAGGCTCTTGGTATCAAGGACAAGGAGACAGTTCGTGCGATCACCCGGCGTGGGGCCGTCGATGTTCCTGCCAGAGTGACGAAGGACATCATGAAGGGTGTCATGTTCATGCCGTTCCACTTCGCCGAGTGTGCGGCAAACATCCTGACGAACAACGCTCTCGACCCCATCGCCAAGATCCCCGAGTTCAAGGCCTGTGCTGTGAAGGTTGAGAAGATTACGGAGGCCTGAACATGGCAGCAATTGGCGATATGTTCTACACGTGGGCGGCAGACGCCGACGTGCTGAAGAGAGGCGAGTGCGGCGGTGCGATCACCGCTCTGCAGCAGTACGCTCTTAAGTCCGGTATGGTGGACGCCGTCCTCGCCGTCAGGAAGGGCGCGGACCTCTACGATGCCGTCCCCACGGTCATCACCGATCCCGCCGAGGTCGCAGAGACGGCGGGCTCCCTCCACTGCGGGACCCTCCTGCTCTCGAAGGTAGTGAAGGATTACCTTGATGCCAACAAGACCGCACGTCTCGGCGTCACGGTCAAGGGCTGCGACACGATGGGTCTCATCGAGCTTGCAAAGCGCAACCAGGTCGACCTGGACCGCCTCCTCCTGCTCGGCGTGAACTGCGGCGGATCGGTCAGCCCGGTCGCTGCGCGGAAGATGATCGCGGAGAAGTTCGAGGTCGACCCCGACTCGGTTCACAAGGAGGAGATCGACAAAGGCCAGTTCATCATCGAGTACGAGGGTGGCCATAAGGGTATCAAGATCGACGAGCTCGAGGACGAGGGCTACGGCCGCCGGTCCAACTGCCGCCGCTGCCTCTACAAGGTCCCGCGCCAGGCGGACCTCGCCTGCGGCAACTGGGGTGTCATCGGCGAGAAGGCCGGCAAGGCCACCTTCGTCGAAGTCTGCTCCGAGAAGGGTGCCAACCTCCTCGATGCGGCCATGAAGGCTGGAGCCGTCAACACCGAACCTGCGAACCCGAAGGGTATCGAGATCCGCGGCAAGGTCGAAGGCGCCATGCTCGGCCTTGGGAACAAGTGGCGGAAGAAGGACTTCGAGGCGCTCGCATCCGACGTCTGGGGCACAATCGGCCACGAGACCGGCCGGTGCATCAAGTGCTACTCCTGTATCGAGAACTGCCCGGTCTGTTTCCCCGTTGCAGAGGAGTTCAAAGGAAACTCCAGGATGATCACCTCCGGGGAGGTTCCGCCGAACCCGATGTTCCACCTCCGGCGGTTTGCGCACATCTCCGACTCGTGCATCAACTGCGGCCAGTGCGAGGAGCTCTGCCCGATGGATATCCCGCTTGCGCTCTTCTCCCATGCCATCAGGACTGAGAGCGACAGCGCATTTGAGCCCAAACTCGGGAAGGCACCCTACTCAAACTAACCTTTTTTTATGCCGCGTCATTTGCGGGCCATATTTAAGGCGCATCTCGATTGTGCCATTAATCTTCCACTCAAATTGCTATCGGGCCTTACATCGCCGTTACTCTTGAATTTTCTCCGAAAGGTGGGCGGCACAACCCACACATATTCATCAAAAATCGCGGTGTTAATCATTACAATTAAATATGCCTAACCTCGAATCTCTATGTATCCGAGGTTTTTACCATGGATCTCAAGTATGTACAGACAACATGCCCGTACTGCGGTACGGGATGCAGCTTCAACCTCGTCGTGAAGGACGGGAAGGTTGTCGGCACACAACCTTACCACCGCTCACCTGTCAACGAGGGGAAGGTCTGCCCCAAGGGTACCTACGCTCACGAGTTCGTGAACAGTCCCGACCGCCTGACGAAGCCGCTCATCAAGAAGGACGGCAAGTTCGTCGAGGCGACCTGGGACGAGGCGTACGACCTGATCGCACAGAAGTTCAAGTCCTACAAGCCCGACGAGTTTGCAGCGCTCGCATCGGCAAGGGTCTCGAACGAGGAGAACTACGCGCTGATGAAGTTCGCCCGCGGCGTCATGAAGACCCGGCACATCGACCACTGCGCCCGGCTCTGCCATGCGTCCACCGTCGCCGGCCTCGCCGCCTCGTTCGGCTCCGGCGCGATGACCAACTCCATCGGCGACATCGCCGAATCGAAGTGCCTCTTCATCCTGGGCTCCAACACCTTCGAGCAGCACCCGCTCATCGGCCGCAGGGTCGCCCAGGCCAAGCAGAACGGCGCGAAGATCATCTACGCTGACCCGCGCTACACCGCGACCGCCCGCCAGGCCGACCTCTATATGGCCTTCGTCTCCGGCACCGACGTGGCCATCTTAAACGGCCTGATGCAGGAGATCATCAAGAACGGCTGGGAAGACAAGGAGTTCATCGCCACCCGGACGAAGGACTACGAGAAACTCAAGGAAG